>CAXBIR010000067.1:0-17416 GCA_963975825.1 uncultured Polaribacter sp. | reverse complement strand
ATAAAGAAGGTAAAATAAACCCAGCAATTTTGTACGCTGCAAATTTATGCGGAGTTACTAAAATTATAAAAGTTGGCGGAATACAAGCAATTGCAGGCTTAACATTTGGTACAGAAATAATTCCGCAAGTTTATAAAATATTTGGCCCAGGAAATCAGTTTGTTACGGTTGCAAAACAATTAGCTACCCAATATGGAGTTGCTATTGATATGCCTGCTGGTCCAAGTGAATTATTAGTTGTTGCAGATGATTCTGCAAATGCAAGTTATGTGGCTTCAGATTTATTAAGTCAAGCAGAACATGGTGCAGATAGTCAAGTAATTTTAGTTTCTACTTCACAAAAACTAATTACAGAGGTTTCTAGTGAAATAGAAAAACAACTTTTAGAATTACCTAGAGTAGCAATTGCAGAAAAAGCAATTCACAATTCTAAATCTATTTTTGTTGAAACAGATGAAATTGCTTTAGACTTAATTAATGAATATGGTCCAGAACACTTTATTGTTTGTACAAATAATAACGATTATTATATAGACAATATCGCAAATGCAGGTTCTGTTTTTATAGGAAACTATACTCCAGAAAGTGCAGGAGATTATGCATCTGGTACCAACCATACTTTACCAACAAATGGTTTTTCTAAAGCATATTCTGGTGTAAATTTAGATAGTTTTACAAAGAGTATTACTTTTCAAAAAATATCTAAAAAAGGTTTACAAAATATTGGTAAATCAATAGAATTAATGGCAGAAGCAGAAGGCTTACAAGCGCACAAAAATGCAGTTTCATTACGTTTAAAAGATTTATAATATGAATATTTTAGATTTAGTAAGAGAAAATATAAAGTCTTTAAAACCATATTCTTCGGCAAGAGATGAGTATAAAGATGCAACTTCTGAAGAAATGATATTTTTAGACGCCAATGAAAATCCGTTTGAAAATGGTGTAAATAGATATCCAGATCCACAGCAAAATTCTGTAAAAGATTTATTAGCTGAAATTAAGAAAGTTGATAAGAAAAATATTCTTTTAGGAAACGGAAGTGATGAAGTTTTAGATCTAATTTTTAGAGCTTTTTGTGAACCTAATAAAGATAATATTATCACATTGCCACCAACATATGGAATGTATGATGTATTGGCAAATATTAATGCAATAGAAAATAAAAGAGTTTTACTTACGGAAGATTTTCAACCAAAAGTAGATCAGATTTTAGAAGCTGTAAATACAAACAGTAAAATATTGTTTTTATGTTCTCCAAATAATCCTTCAGGAAATAGTTTTTCATCAGAAAGTATCGAAAAATTATTAAATAGTTTTAAAGGATTAGTGGTTATAGATGAAGCTTATATAGATTTTTCTGAACAAAAAAGCTGGATAGAAAGATTAGAAGAATTCCCTAATTTAGTTATCACACAAACGTTGTCTAAAGCTTATGGTTTAGCAGGAATTAGACTAGGTGTTTGTTATGCATCTGAAGAAATTATATCAATTTTAAATAACATAAAACCACCATACAACGTAAACGAATTAACGCAACAGAAAGCTGTAGAAAGGCTATTGAAAATAGAAAGTGTAGAAAAAGAAGTTTCAGAAATAATGAATCAAAGAAATTTATTATTAGAAGCTTTAAAAGAAATAGATTTTATAAATACAATTTATCCTACAGATTGTAATTTTGTTTTGGTAAAAGTAGATGATGCCACAAAACGCTACAATCAGTTAATTAGTAAAGGAATTGTAATTAGAAATAGAACAACACAACCTTTGTGCGAAAATTGTTTGCGATTTACTATTGGAACAGAAAGAGAAAATAAAAAGTTGTTGCAAGTTTTAAAAGAAATTTAAGATGAAAAAAGTATTATTTATAGACAGAGACGGAACTTTAGTTTTAGAACCGCCAGTAGATTATCAATTAGATAGTTTAGAAAAGTTAGAATTTTACCCAAAAGTATTTCAATACATGGCCAAAATTGCTACTGAATTAGATTACGAATTGGTGATGGTTACAAACCAAGATGGTTTAGGAACAGATTCTTTTCCAGAAGATACTTTTTGGCCTGCACAAAATAAAGTAATGTCTGCCTTCGAAAAAGAAGGAGTAGTTTTTACAGAAGTTCATATAGATAAAACGTTTCCACATGAAAATGCAGAAACGCGTAAACCAAGAACAGGTTTATTAACCAAGTATTTTTCTGAGGATTATGATTTAGAAAATTCGTTTGTTTTAGGTGATCGAATTACAGATATGGAATTGGCCAAAAATTTAGGTTCTAAAGGAATTTTCTTATCTGAAGATCCAGAATTAGGGGCAGATGAAATTGAAACTTCTAAACAAGAAATTTTAGACAGTATTGCTTTAACAAGTACAGATTGGAAAGAAATTTATGAGTTTTTAAAATTAGAGGATAGAGTTGCAGAGATTACTAGAAATACCAATGAAACTAAAATATATATTAAAGTAAATTTAGATGGTTCTGGTAAAAATGATATTTCTACAGGTTTGTCATTTTTTGATCATATGTTAGATCAAATTGGTAGACATGGTGCTATGGATTTAACTATTAAAGTTGATGGAGATTTAGAAGTAGATGAACACCACACAATAGAAGATACAATGATTGCTTTTGGAGAGTTATTCAACAAAGCATTAGGAAATAAATTAGGAATAGAAAGATATGGTTTCTGTTTACCAATGGATGATTGTTTAGCACAAGTTGCTGTAGATTTTGGTGGTAGAAATTGGTTAGAATGGGACGCAGATTTTAAGCGTGAAAAAATTGGTGACATGCCAACAGAAATGTTTTTTCACTTGTTTAAATCTTTTACAGATGGCGCAAAATGTAATTTAAACATTAAAGCTGAAGGTGTAAATGAACATCACAAAATTGAAGGAATTTTTAAAGCTTTTGCAAAAGCAATGAAAATGGCAGTAAAAAGAGATTCTAATAAGATGTTTTTACCATCTACAAAAGGAATGTTATAGATGAAATTAGTAATAATTGATTATGGTGCAGGTAATATCAAAAGCATTCAATTTGCCTTTAAAAGGTTAGGTGTAGATGCTGTTTTATCTAATAATATTGATGAAATAAAGGCTGCCGATAAAGTTATATTTCCTGGTGTTGGAGAAGCAAGTTCTGCAATGAAAATGTTGGAGGAAAGTGGTTTAGATAAATTAATTCCTACTCTAAAACAGCCTGTTTTGGGTATTTGTTTAGGAATGCAATTAATGTGTAATTCTTCGGAAGAAGGAAGTACAAAGGGATTAAGTATTTTTGATGTTACAGTAAAGAAATTTACAAACTCAGTAAAAGTTCCACAAATGGGTTGGAATGTAATTACAGATTTAAAATCAGATTTATTTAAAGGAATTAAGGAAAAAGAATTTATGTATTTGGTACATAGCTTTTATGCAGAAAACTGTAAAGAAGCAATTGCTACAACAGATTATGAAATTTCTTATGCATCAGCTTTACAAAAAAATAATTTTTATGGAGTTCAGTTTCACCCAGAAAAAAGTGGAGTAGAAGGGGCAAAAATTTTACAAAACTTTCTAAACTTATAATTATGAGAATAATACCAGCTATAGATATTATTGACGGAAAATGTGTTCGTTTAACAAAAGGAGATTACAACACAAAGAAAATTTATAACGAGAATCCGTTAGAAGTTGCAAAAGAATTTGAAGCTGCAGGAATTGAATATTTACATGTTGTAGATTTAGATGGTGCAAAAGCGAGTGAAATTATAAACTATAAAGTTTTAGAACAAATTGCATCAAAAACAAATTTAAAAATAGATTTTGGTGGTGGATTAAAATCGGATAAAGATTTAGAAATAGCTTTTAATTCAGGTGCTAACCAAATTACAGGAGGAAGTATTGCTGTAAAAAATCAGCAAGTTTTTGAAAGTTGGATTGAAAAATATGGTTCAGAAAAAATTATTTTAGGAGCAGATTTCTATCCAGATGCAACAGGAGGAAAAATAGCGACAAATGGTTGGCAAGAAGAAAGCAGTCTAGCTTTAATACCTTTTGTAAAAGACTATCAACAAAAAGGAATTCAGTATGTAATTTGTACAGATATTTCTAAAGATGGTATGTTACAAGGACCAAGTTTTGATGTTTATAAAGAAGTTTTATCTGAAGTAAATAGTTTAAAGTTAATTGCTTCTGGAGGTATTTCTACCTTTGATGAATTACCAAAATTAGCAGAAAATGGTTGCGAAGGCGTAATTATTGGAAAGGCTATTTATGAAAATAAAATTAGTTTAAAACAATTAGAAAACTTCATTTTAAATAAATAATATGCTAACAAAAAGAATAATACCTTGTTTAGATATTAAAAACGGAAGAACTGTAAAAGGTGTAAATTTCGTTAATTTAATAGATGCAGGAGATCCTGTAGTTTTAGCAAAACAATATGCTGAATTAGGTGCAGATGAATTGGTTTTTTTAGATATTTCTGCAACTTTAGAAGGTAGAAAAACTATGAGAGAAATGGTTTTAAAGGTTGCTGAGCAAGTAAATATTCCTTTTACAGTTGGTGGTGGAATTTCTTCTATTGCAGATGTAGATTTACTATTAAAATGTGGTGCAGATAAAGTTTCTATTAATTCTTCTGCAGTTAAAAGACCGGATTTGGTAAACGAATTATCTAATAAATTTGGAAGTCAATGTGTTGTTGTTGCAATTGATGCAAAACAAATTGATGGAGAATGGATTGTGCATTTAGCAGGAGGAACTATTCCAACAGAATTAAACTTATTTGATTGGGCAAAAGAAGTGGAAAAACGTGGCGCAGGAGAAATTTTATTTACTTCTATGAATAATGATGGTACAAAAGCTGGTTTTGCAAACGAAGCTTTAGCTAAATTATCTACAGAATTAAATATTCCTATTATTGCTTCTGGTGGTGCAGGTAATGTGCAACATTTTATTGATACATTTGTAGAAGGAAAATCTGATGCAGCTTTAGCAGCTAGTGTTTTTCATTTTGGTGAAATTCCTATTTTAGAATTAAAACAAGAATTAAAAGAGAATAATATTCCAGTAAGACTATAATAATGACAATAGATTTCAATAAAAATAACGACGGATTAGTACCAGCAATCATACAAGATGCAACAACAAAAAATGTTTTAATGTTGGGGTATATGAATGAAGAAGCTTTTAATAAAACAAATGATACTAAGCTAGTTACTTTTTTTAGTAGAACTAAAAATCGTCTTTGGACTAAAGGTGAAGAGAGTGGAAATGTTTTAAATTTAGTTGATATGAAGCTAGATTGCGATAATGATACTTTGCTAATTCAAGTAAACCCAAAAGGACCAACTTGTCATAAAGGTTCTGATACTTGTTGGAGTGAAGAAAATACACCCAATTATGGTTTCTTTTCTACACTTGAAAATGTAATTACAGAAAGAATAGCAAATAAAGACACTAAAAAGTCTTATGTAGCAAGTTTATTTGATAAAGGAATCAATAAAATTGCTCAAAAAGTTGGTGAAGAAGCAGTAGAAACTGTTATAGAAGCCATGGATGATAATGATGAGCTGTTTTTATACGAATCTGCAGATCTTATGTTTCACTATTTAATGTTATTACAAGCTAAAGGTTTTACCTTAAAAGATATAGAAACAGAGTTAAAGAAAAGACAGAAGTAAAATTATAAGGACGATTTGAAAATTATAGTTTTTCCGTAATTTGGTGCTTCACCACTAGCAAAAACCATTCTATCTTCACTAAGTTCTTCTAATTCAAGTATAAATAAACGAGTTGTAAATTTATCATTAAAACTTTCTCCTCTACTAACATTTAAATAGACTTTACCAATATCTTCATAAAACTGATAAGTAAAGGTAGCTTGCTGTTCTGTGGGGGTATTATAGAAACAAGAAATATTACCAAGGGAAGCTTCCGCTTCTAATTTATCATAAAAAAAAGTGAATTCATCATCTGTGTAACAATCGTTAAATTCACTTAATAAGTTAGTTTCATAATTTTGAAAAAAACTTTCAATTACCCATTTTTTAGAACTATTTGCATGTAGTTTTTGTAAATCGTTTAAAGTATATCTTACATCTATTTCATCCTTATCTTTACTGCAATTGTAAAGAAATGAAGTTAAAATAAGCAGCGTTATCAAGGTAATACGTTTCATAATACTATTTTAAGGTTGAATAAAAATAAAATATATTCAACTATTATGCCAAGTATTTCATTTGGAATTTAGATTATTAAAAAAAAGAATTAATTACCATTTATAAGTTTTAAAGTGACCAAATAAATGTCTTGTTTGGTCATTTTTGCTTTTAACCAAGCAAAGAAACTCATCATAAAAATATCTTCTTTTTTAGAATCTATCCATTTAAAAGACTGTTCTACTTTGTTGTAAAATTCTTCAGATGTTACAATAGAAGGGTTTTTATAGTAGATTTCTACCAACTTTAAATACGTAATAACTTTCTCTTGCTTTATTTCTTGTAGGTGCTTAAAATAACTTCTTTTAAAACTTTTTAACCTAGAATCTACCAAATTAATGTTTCCTAAATCTATTTGTAATAAAATTTCTATTAGGTTCTTTTTAATGGTCCATACAATTCCTGCTTTTTCTATATAATACTTATCAGTATGGTAAAATGTACTGTATAATTTATGTGCTTTTTCTAAAGATTTATTTTGGTAATAAAAAACAGTTAAAGAAAGAATAATATCTAAATATGCAGTAATATCTATGTTTTTCTTTTGTAAATAAGGTTCTAACAAGAAAATAGATTTTTCTTGATTCTTAGAATAATTAAGGTTTAAGGCTAATAATAAATCATATTTAGGTTTAAAAACACTAAAATATTTTTGCTTTTCTGTATTCATATGAAAAAGCATTAACTCTAAGTATTCTTGAGATTTATTAAACTTTTTATTTCTAAAAAGAACATTTGCAATAAGATATAAAACCTCTATATGATAATACGTTTGTTTTTCTTTAGAATTATGATTTTTAATTATTTGATAGGTGTTAATTATAAAATCTTCTATATTCCAATAATCAAATTTTTGTGCAGAAGAAATACTTGTTATCTGAACAATTTGATACAATGACTTAAAGGATAAGGAATCTGAGATAGTAATATTCTGTTCTTTTAAAGTGTTTTCTATAAGTATTTTAATATTAGCGCTAGATTTTTTTTGTTGATATTCTATTAAAGATTTTCTAATTCTGGCATAAGCAATGTTTAAATTATCTTCAATTAATAATTGTTTTTTATTGAAGTTAAAATCGTTAATTATTTCTTCTAAATTTATGTTTTCATTAAAATGAGCATATTGTATTTTAGTTAAATAAACTTCATTTAGAATTGTAAATAATTGATGTTCTATACCAGTAATAATAATTTTATCTAAAATTTGGTATGCAATTGTAATTTGTTTTTTTTGAAGAAAGCTTCTTGCCGCAATTAAATATTTTATTAAAAATATGTTTAAAGAGCTTTCTTCTTTCATGCTTGTGTTTGCTGTAAAATCTATTAAAGACTGGAATAGACGTTTTCTTAAAGCATGAAGAGCTGCTTTATTTTGTTTACCATATAATTTATTAGAAACTTCTGTAGAAGACAAGTTATCTGTTATTAAAAGCTTTGCTAATTGTATGTTTTTTGTGTCTTTTCTTTTGTTCTTTTTATCTAAATAAGAAATAAATTCTTGCTGTTGTTCTGTTGTAAGTGTACTTAATACTTCTTTTAAATTAATCATTATATCGTCAGTAAATAATAATTAAATATAATTAAAATATATTTATTACAATATTATTTATAATTTATATCGTCAGTAATTTATAAAAATTGAATTTACTATACTTCAAAACTATTGCAAATTTGTATCATAATTATTAAACTAAATATTATGAATTATCAAACATCAGTTTCATCAAATGAAGAAACTAAAAAACAAAGTAAAAGAAATAAGTTAAACGGTAAATTTAATGAGAAACCAACATCAGCTTATGTTGGTGCAACTTGGGGAGTAGTTTTAATAGGTTTACTTTCTTATTGTATTGGTTTATGGAATGCAACAATGGAGTTGAATGAAAAAGGATATTATTTTGCCATTCTTTTAATGGGTATTTACGCCGTAATTTCTTTACAAAAAGCTGTTAGAGATAAAGCAGAAAATATTAAAGTAAGCGAAATGTATTATGGTATTAGTTGGGTTGTAGTAATTGCATCTTTACTTTTATTAATAATTGGTCTAAGAAATGCCGATTTAGAATTAAGTGAAAAAGGTTTTTACGCAATTTCTTATTTATTAAGTCTTTTCGGAGCCATAACAGTTCAAAAAAACACAAGAGATATAGATTTTATCAACACTAAAACTGAAGAAGAAAATAGTTAGTTTGATAATGGTTTTTAACCAAAAACCTCATAAGTTTAGGCTTGTGAGGTTTAAACTATTATAAGTTTTTATTATGCTATTATTTGTTTAACTAATGCAATAGTTTAAATTTTAAATCATTTTAAAAAAAATCTATATTACCTTTGAGTATAAAATTTTTACACATTGAAAAACTCAAAATTACTTATAGTACTCGCTTTTTTTACAATTTATATTGTTTGGGGTTCTACATATTTGTTTAATAAAATTGCTGTAACTGCTTTACCAGCTTTTTTTATGGCATCTGTAAGGTTTTTAATTTCTGCAGTTTTAATACTTATAATTTCTAAAATTATGAAGTTAAACTTAAAAATCTCTAAAAAGCAATTAATTAATTGTGGGGTTTCTGGTTTCTTTTTTTTAGTTTATGGTAACGGAGTTTTTGTTTGGGCTTTAAAATATGTAGATAGTGGTTTTGCTGCTTTATTAGCTGCCACGCAACCATTATTTGTGCTAATTTTATTAAGATTGGTAGATAGAAAACCAATGCAAAGACAATCCATAATTGGTGTTGGTTTAGGTATTGTAGGTATGTATCTATTAGTTAGTCAGAAATCTATAACTACATCAGAAGGCAGTTTGTTGGGTATTTTTATGATTCTAACTTGTGTATTAAGTTGGGCTTATGGTGGTGTTTTTGTTTCTAAAGCAGATTTACCAAAAAACTTTTTTGTCACAACAGGTTATCAAATGTTATTTGCAGGTTTTATGTTACTAGTAATGAGTTTTTCTTTTAGTGAAACGATGATTTCTCCTACAGAATGGTCTAAAGAAGTGGTGCTTTCTATGGTTATGTTAATTGTTTTTGGAAGTATAATTGCTTTTACTGCGTTTAATTATCTTTTAAAAGTAGTTTCAACAGAAAAAGTAGCAACATCTGCTTATGTTAACCCTATTGTTGCAATGTTTTTAGGTTGGTATTTTTTAGATGAAGTTTTAACCACTCAATCTATAATAGCATCTGGAGTTTTATTGTCTGGTGTCTATTTTATTACTTCTAGAAAACGAAAAGTAAAAAATGTAAACAGTACTTCTAAAACTTAAAAAGTAACATAGATAAAATTCCAAAAAACATTATTACTTTCATTAAATTACTTAGTTTAGAATAGTTTTTTTTACTTTCTGAAAACCATAATTTATACATAAAATAGAGTAGTGGAAGTAGAATAAAAACAATACCGTAAACTAAAAACAACATATCTGTCTTTAAGTATTGAAGAATTAGTAATAGAAAAATTAACAAGATTCCAGAAAAGAAAAAAACTACTTTTGTAGCTCTATTTCTACCAAATAGAATTGGTAGTGTTTTTGCTTTTATTTTTACATCTCCATCTACATCTTCAATATCTTTAATAATTTCTCTAATAAGTGTTGTAAAAAAAGCAAATATCAAATAGAGAAAAATTATATTATTTAACTCCATATAACTATCATTAATAAAATCTGTTATACTAGAATTATTAAGAGAAACTACCATAAATATTGGTAAAACAATTAATATAGAAATCATTAAATTACCTAATAAAACTGTTTTTTTTAGATATTTAGAATAGAAATAAAGTGAAGTTACTGTTATAAAATAAAGTAGTAGAGTAGTATTGTTTAAGTTTATAATAGACAAATAAACACCTAAAATTAATCCAACAAAAGTTAATATTAAATAACTATTCTTAGCTTTTTTTTTAGAAATACTTTTTTCTATAAATATTTTATTGGGTTTGTTAATTTTATCTGCAGTAATATCAAAAAGATCATTTATAATATAACCACCAGCTGTAATAGAAATAACAGATATTGAAAGAATTAGAAACTCTAAATTAGATAAATATGCTTCTTTAGTAAAAGATGTTATAAGCGCATATTTAGTTAAAACCATCGTTAATAAAACCATTATTAGGTTTTTGTAACGAATTAGTTTTAAAAAAGAAAGCATTTTAATTAAAGTTCTTTTTAATTCTAGCTAAATCTCTTTTATTATCACGATCTTTTATAACCTCACGTTTGTCATGCGTTTGTTTTCCTTTTGCTAAAGCAATTTCTAGCTTAGCAAAACCTCTATCATTAATAAATAAACGTAACGGCACAATTGTGTTACCTTTTGCTTCAACATCTTTTTTTAAGCTACGTAATTCACGCTTATGCATTAATAATCTGCGCTCACTTTTAGGTTTATGATTAAATTGATGCCCAAACATGTATTCTTGAATATACATGTTAACAATAAATAATTCTCCACGTTCATTAAACTCACAAAAACTTTCTGTAATTCTTGCTTGACTTAATCTTATAGATTTTATTTCTGTTCCTGTTAATTGAATTCCAGCCACGTATTTGTCTAGAATTTCAAATTCGAAACGTGCTTTTTTATTTTTTATGTTGATGTTTTTTTGAACCATCAATAATCGATTTTAATTTTAACAAAGATACATTTTTACATTCGGGAAAGAAATGTAATTTTGAAATCTATTTACGACCAAATCAAACAAAACATAATGCGATATTTATTATTTTCTTTATTATTAATATTTTCATGTAATACAGCAAAAAAAACTTTAACAGCACAACAAATTATAGATAAAACTATAGTTTATTCTGGTGCAGATAAAGTTTCTAATTCTCAAATTAATTTTAAATTTAGAGATAAAGAGTATACTTCTATTAGAAAAAATAATGGAGAATTCACTTTAATAAGAAATACAAAAGTAACAAAAGATACTATTGTTTCAGATGTTGTTACAAATTCTGGTTTTACAAGAGAGTTAAACGGATATAAAATTTCTGTAGCAGATTCTTTAGCCAATAATTATGCTAATTCTGTAAATTCTGTTCACTATTTTTCTGTGTTGCCTTATGGTTTAAATGATAAAGCAGTTAATAAAAAATTATTAGAACCTTCTACAATTAAAGGTAAAGAATATTACAAAATAGAAATTACTTTTTCTGAAAATGGCGGAGGAGAAGATTTTGAAGATGTTTTTATTTATTGGATTGGTAAAGAAGATTTTCTAATAGATTATTTAGCATATTCGTATCATACAAATGATGGAGGAAAACGTTTTAGAGTGTTAAAAGAGCAATGTGTTAAAAATGGCGTTCGTTTTGTAGATTTTTTTAACTACAAGCCCTTAACTAAAGATATATCTTTAGTTAATATAGATAAAGCTTTCGAAGAAAATCAACTTAAAAAAGTCTCTGAAATTGTTTTAAAAGATATTGAAGTAAAATTATTAGATTAATTTACAACTTCTATTTTACTTGTTTTTTTATCATCAGAAATAGTTACAATATATAAGCTAGCATTGTCATCATCGCTCATATCCTCATATTTTTTTTCGCCTAGAATTTTATTAGCAAAAACTGGCGTTGTATTACTGTGGCCTACAACTAGTACTGTTTTACCTACTGTTTCTTTTTGAAAAATAGAGTCGTACATTTTACTTGGGTTGTAATTTATAATTTCTAAATTATTGATTTTTGCTGTTGGAGTGGCAGTTTGCATAGTTCTATTATATTTTGTTGAATAAACAGCGTCAAATTGAACATTTTTAAAGTGTTCTGCCCATTTTTTAGCTCTTTCTAAACCTTTCTCATTTAAATTAGGGTTTCTGTTAGTGTTGTCTGTTCTGTCTTTTTCTGAATGACGAATAAGATAATACGTTGTTGTTTCTTCTGAAGTACAAGAAGCTAATAAACTAAAAATAAAGACAAATGCTAAAAGAAATTTTTTCATGATAATTGATTTATGTTACGAATATAGTTAAAAAAGAAAAAGCGATACTTTAAAAAGTACCGCTTTTTCAAACTAACCAAACTTCAAACTATACGTTTTCTACTAAATCACTCTGATTTCTAAAAACTAATTTATCATCAAATGAATCTATAAGAATTATACTATCTGTTGTTATTTTTCCTGATAAAATTTCTTTAGAAAGCTGGTTTAAAACTTCTTTCTGAATGACTCTTTTTACAGGTCTTGCGCCAAATTCTGGCTGATATCCTTTTTTTGCTAAATACTTAATAGCTTCATCTGTTGCGTCTAAAGTAATTTCTTGTTTACCAATCATTTTCTTTAAATGGTCTATTTGTAATTTTACAATTTCAAAAATATCGCTTTGTTTTAATGGTGTAAACATAATTACATCATCTATTCTATTTAAAAACTCTGGTCTTACAGATTGTTTTAACAATCCTAAAACTTCAATCTTAGCTACTTCTGTAACAGCATCTAAATCTGCTTTAGGATCTGCAAATTTTTCTTGAATTATATGGCTTCCCATATTAGAAGTCATAACAATTATAGTGTTTTTAAAATCTGCAACACGACCCTTATTATCTGTTAATCTTCCTTCATCTAAAACTTGTAACAAAACATTAAAAGTATCTGGATGCGCTTTTTCGATTTCGTCTAAAAGAACTACAGAATAAGGTCTTCTTCTAACAGCCTCGGTTAATTGTCCACCTTCATCATAACCAACATAACCTGGAGGCGCTCCAACCAATCTACTTACAGAATGTTTTTCTTGATATTCACTCATATCTATACGCGTCATAGCATTTTCATCATCGAACAAATACTCCGCTAAAGCTTTCGCTAATTCTGTTTTACCAACTCCTGTTGTTCCTAAAAATAAGAAACTACCAATAGGTTTATTCGGGTTTTGTAAACCAGCTCTAGATCTTCTTACAGCATCAGAAACTGCAACAATAGCTTCTTCTTGTCCAACAACTCTTTTGTGCAATTGCTGTTCTAATTTCAGTAATTTTTCACGCTCAGATTGTATCATTTTTGTAACAGGAACTCCAGTCCATTTTGCAACAACTTCAGCAATATCATCATAGGTTACTTCTTCTTTTATTAAAGAATTTTCAGATTGATTTTCTTGTAAAGCTTTTTGTAATTGCTCTAATTCTTCTTGTGCCTTTTTAATTTTCCCATATCTAATTTCAGCAACTTTACCATAATCTCCGTCTCTTTCTGCTTTTTCAGCTTCAATTTTTAAATCCTCAATGGTTGCTTTTGCATTCTGAATATTGTCTACAACTTCTTTTTCAGATTTCCATTTTGCATTCATTTCATTACGTTCTTCTTTTAGATTGGCTAAATCAGATCGTAAAGATTTTAATTTTGTTTCGTCATTTTCACGTTTAATGGCTTCAATCTCAATTTCTAACTGCATTACTTTTCTGTCTAAAACATCAAGCTCTTCTGGTTTAGAGTTTATTTCCATACGTAATTTAGCCATCGCTTCATCCATTAAATCAATTGCTTTATCTGGTAAAAAACGATTGGTAATATAACGTTGAGACAATTCTACAGCACCAATAATTGCTTCATCTTTAATACGAACTTTATGGTGTGTTTCATACTTATCTTTAATTCCTCTTAAAATAGAAATTGCACTTTCTGTATCGGGCTCATTTACTTGTACTTTTTGAAAACGTCTTTCTAGAGCTTTATCTTTCTCAAAATATTTTTGATATTCATCTAAAGTTGTTGCTCCAATTGCACGTAATTCTCCACGAGCTAAAGCAGGTTTTAAAATATTGGCAGCATCCATTGCACCTTGGCCTCCTCCAGCACCAACTAGAGTGTGAATTTCATCAATAAATAGCACAATATCTCCTTCTGATGTTGTAACTTCTTTAATAACAGCTTTTAAGCGCTCTTCAAATTCTCCTTTATATTTTGCACCCGCAATTAATGCTCCCATATCTAAAGAGAAAATTAATTTATCTTTCAGATTTTCAGGCACATCTCCATCTACAATTCTGTGTGCTAAACCTTCTGCAATTGCAGTTTTACCAGTTCCTGGTTCTCCTACTAAAATTGGGTTATTTTTTGTTCTACGCGATAATATTTGAAGTAAACGTCTAATTTCTTCATCTCTACCAATTACGGGGTCTAATTTGCCATCTTCTGCTAATTTATTTAAGTTTTTTGCAAACTTATTTAAAGAATTATAGGTTTCTTCTTGGTTTTGAGATGTAACTCTTTCACCTTTTCTTAATTCATCTATTGCTGCTTTTAAATGCTTTTCTGTAACACCTTGGTCTTTTAAAACTTGAGAAATGTTACTCTTAGATTTAAATATAGCTAGAATTAAATGTTCTATAGAAACATAATCATCTTTCATATTTTTAGCAATAACAGAGGCTTCAGTTAATGTTTTGCTAGCTTCTCTAGAAATCATTAATTCTGCACCAGAAACTTTAGGTAAACTTTCTAACTGTTTATCTAAAATCTGATCTATTACTATATTATTTATGTTTAATTTCTTCAATAAAAATGGCAACACGTTTTCATCTACTTGCGTTAGAGCTTTAAAAATATGTTCGTTTTCTATTTGGTTATGTTCAAAACCTTGCGCAATCTGTTGCGCCAATTGTATGGTTTCTTGTGATTTAGTTGTATAATTATTAAAATTCATTTTTCTTTCTTTAGGGTTATTATTTTCTAGGATAATAACAAATTATATACCAATTATAAAAAAGAGTTTCAATCAGTCATTTTGTCTTTAAAAGTATTGTTATTACTGACTTTTTGACTGCTGAAAGTTTCTTATATTTGTTTCGACAAAGAATAAAAAATAAGAAATGGGTATATTTAATAGCATGTTTGGTGGTAAAAGTGATAAAGAGTCTAAACCAGAAAAAAAGTCATATCTAAATTGGTTGCCATTAACTTCTTTAGAACAGCTAGAAACTATAAAAAATGAATCTAATACAGAAGCAGTGTTAATTTTTAAACACTCTACAAGATGTGGTATTAGTAGTATGGTTATTAAACAGTTCGAGAAATTATTTACAGAAGAACATCAAAATTTAAAAGTCTATTATTTAGATTTATTAAATTATAGAAATATTTCTGATGAAGTTGGTTACAAGTTTCAAATAATGCATCAATCTCCTCAATTAATTGTTGTAAAAAATGGTGTTTCTGTGCATGATGCTTCGCATTATGATATCACACAAATAAACTTATCGAGATTTATATAGTTTTAATTTGGGAAAAACCTATTTTAAGTCTTACTTTTGTAGCTTAAAATTTGTAAACTTTTGGCAGAAACAAACACTTCACAAGTAAAGGTAGGTAAAGAATTATACGGCTATCAGAAAGATGCACTTAAAGAGATTTTTAATCGTTTTGAGACAGCACCTCGAGATTATCATTTATTATATCAACTACCAACAGGAGGTGGAAAAACAGTTATATTTTCTGAAATTGTAAGACGTTATATAGAAACTTTTAATAAGAAAGTTTTGGTTTTAACTCACAGAATTGAGTTAAGCAAGCAAACGTCTAGAATGTTAAATGAGTTTGGTGTAGATAATAAAATTATTAATAGTACTGCCAGGTTAGATGATCAAAACGATTTTAATTGTTTTGTAGCTATGGTAGAAACTTTGAAAAATAGGTTAACAGACGATAAGCTAGATATTTCTGATATTGGTTTAGTAATTGTAGATGAGGCGCATTATAACTCATTTACAAAAATTTTCAAATTTTTTGATGATTCTTTTATTTTAGGAGTTACTGCAACACCTTTAAGTTCTAATACAAAATTACCAATGTATGAGAATTACCAAGAATTATTTGTTGGAGAACCAATTCATCATTTAATAGAAAGTGGTTACTTAGCGCAAGCAAATATGTATTCTTATAATGTTGGGTTAACTTCTTTAGAAGTTGGTGCAAATGGAGATTATACAGTAAAATCTTCTGAAGATCTGTATATGAATTCAGACATGCTTACCAAATTGGTAAGTGCTTATGAAGAAACAGCAAAAGGTAAAAAAACACTTATATTTAACAATGGTATTAATACTTCTATACAAGTATTTCATGCATTTAAAAGAGCAGGTTACCCAATAGCACATTTAGACAATACCAATACAAAAAAAGAACGAGAGCTTATCTTAAAATGGTTTCATAAGACACCAAATGCAATTATAAGTTCTGTAAGTATTTTAACTACTGGTTTTGATGAGCCAAGTATAGAAGCTATTATATTAAATAGAGCAACAAAATCTCTAACATTATATTACCAAATGATTGGACGTGGTTCTCGTATTTTTGGTGATAAGAAAACTTTTGATGTTATCGATTTAGGTAACAACTTTCATAGATTTGGTCCTTGGGGAGCAGATTTAGATTGGCAAAAAATGTTTAGAGCGCCAGACTATTATTTAGATGCAATTCTTTCTGATGAAGAAATAGAAAGTACATTTAAATATGAACTTCCGGCAGATATTAAAAAAGAATTTGCAAAATCTACCGATACTTATTTCGATATGAAAAAAGTATATATAGATACAATTAAAGCAGGAGAATCTTCTAAAAGAGTTTTAGAAAAATCTATTATACATCATGCAAAAATGTGTATTGAAAACAGTGAAGATGTTTTTGATGCTTTAATTTTAGCAAAAATGATAGGTGAGGAGATAGATGATAGAATTAATAGATATGCAAAATGTATTTCTAAAAGTACGCACAATTTTGTTACTTGGTTAAAAGACGATTATAGAAAGAAACTAAACGCTTATCTAAGAGCAAATTTTGATGAAGATTACGAAGAAATTCATGGTCATCCACCAATAGAAGAATAAAATATAATTAAAAGCTCTGAAAATTCAGAGCTTTTTTATTTTAGATAAATTATTTTATTCATAGCATCAAAAATAGGTTCACAGTTTTTAAAATCTTCTTGTTTTAGGTTTTTTATATATTCTGTGAATTCTCTTTTATTATTATTAACTTTTGGAATACTACCTCCAATAACAGGTTCTTCTTTGAAGAAATTTTCTTTACATTTCTGAATATGAAGAAATAAGGATTCAATTGTTAGGTTTGATTTATCTTTATAGGTATCATTGTTTTCTATAATAACTAACTTCTTAATGTTTTCGTCATCAGGAACAGGTAATAACATTAAATAACCATTTCCTTCATTCTTTCTTAACAACCCTTTTCTTGGGTTATTTTCA
>CAXBIR010000066.1:0-17679 GCA_963975825.1 uncultured Polaribacter sp. | reverse complement strand
TATTAACCAATCTTCTCTTTTAATTCTGCAATTACCTTTTTACTATTACCGATAAAAATTTCTTCATCAACTATAAAAACGGGTCTTTTTAGAAAAGTATATTCATCTAAAAGATATTGCCTGTAATCTGCTTCAGAAATTTCCTGATTCTTTAAATCCATAGATTTATATAATTTTGCACGTTTATTAAACAACGCTTCATAGCTTCCAGAAAGAGCATACATTTCTTCCAATTGATTTGCGTTTACTGGGTTTCCTTTAATTTCTTGTCGTTCAAAACCATCTGTATTTACTTCTTTTAAAATTCTCTTACAGGTATCACAAGTTTGTAAAAAGTATACTTTCTTCATATTAATCAATTATATTTGGTACTTCAAAAATAAACATAAAAATGAAGACACAATTCGATGTTTTAAGAAAATCTAGAGATTTAATTTTAAAAGAAATAGAAGACTTAACTTTAGAACAATTACACATAATTCCAACAGGTTTTAAAAACAATATTGCTTGGAATTTTGCACATTTAGTAGTTACACAGCAATTATTAAATTATAAGTTATCTGGTTTAAACTGTCTATGTCCAGATGAGCTAATAGAAGCATATAAAAAAGGTACAGTGCCAACAAAAACTTTTACAGAAGAAGAGTTTGAAGAGGTAAAAGAATTGTTTTTAGGTTTGCCAGATACTTTAGAAGAAGATTACGAAGCAGGTATTTTTGAAGAATATAATGAATATCCTACAAGTACAGGTTTTGTTTTAACTTCTATAGAAAGTGCAATATCTTTTAATAATTTTCATGAAGGTATTCATTATGGAATTATAAGATCTATTAAGAAATTTTTATAAAAAAAACTATGGATTATTTCTTTATTGCAACAGTTTTAATAGTATTATCGGCTGCCTTTGGTTATTTGAATACTAGGTTTTTAAAATTACCAAATTCTATTGGTTTAATGTTAATTACCATATTATTTACATTAGCAGTTTTTGTATTAAGTTACTTTGATAATACCTTGTTGCTTAAAGAAAGAGAACTAATTACAAGTATAGATTTTAAGACAATTCTATTAGATGTAATGCTTAGTTTCTTGCTTTTTGCAGGTGCATTACATACCAATTTTCAGCAATTAAAAATACAACGAAAACCAGTATTAATTTTTGCAACATTGGGTACTTTAATATCTACATTTTTAGTTGGAGTACTCGTTTTTTATGCGTTAAAAATTCTAAACCTTAATATCGATTTTATTTACTGTTTATTATTTGGAGCATTAATTTCTCCAACAGACCCTATTGCTGTTTTAGGAATAATGAAAAAAGTAGGAGCTCCAAAAAAACTTGAAACTAAAATTGTAGGAGAATCTTTATTTAATGACGGAGTAGGAGTAGTAATTTTTCTAACAATTTATCAAATTGCAAACGGAGGAACAGAAATTTCTTTTGGAAATATTGCAGAATTATTTTTGGTAGAAGTAGTTGGAGGAATTATTTTAGGGTTAATCATAGGTTGGTTAACATACCGTTTATTAAAAAGTATAGACGATTATGATACCGAAGTAATTATTACACTTGCCGCTGTAATGGGAGGAACTTTATTTGCCCAAGAATTTCACTTGTCAGCACCTTTAGCAATGGTAACAGCTGGTTTAATTGTAGGTACAGATACCGTTAGAAAATCTTCTATGAGCGAAGTTACAGAAGTTTATGTAGATAAGTTTTGGGAATTATTAGATGTTCTTTTAAATACCATTCTTTTTGTAATGATTGGTATGGAGATTTTAGTATTAACATTTGATGCTACTTATGTTTTAGCAGGTTTTATAATTATTCCGTTATTATTATTAGCTAGATATATTTCTCTATTATTACCAATTAAATTATATGCAAAAAAGTTAGATTTTGTGCCAAAAACAAATTTAATTATGACTTGGGGTGGTTTACGAGGAGGTATTTCTATAGCCTTAGCCTTAAGTTTAACTCAAACTATGGAACGTGATTTATTTTTAGTAATTACATATATAGTTGTTGTTTTTTCTATCTTAGTTCAAGGTTTAACTGTAGGGAAACTAATAAAAAAGTTTTCTATTAATTAGTAGCTATTTCCAGCTTTTCACTATATCTTTTTTAAGAAAAATAAAAAAGGATGCCGTTTCAATCTGGGCTAAACTCGTTTGTTAGTTTTTAGTAAATTAAAAGAAGTAATTCCACTTTATAAAAATGAAATTTAATACAAAAACAATTCACGGAGGTCAAGAACCAGAAAAAACAACAGGAGCAGTTATGCCTCCAATTTTTCAAACTTCTACGTATGCACAATCTGGTTTAAATTCAGATCAAGAATATCATTATTCAAGAGGATCTAATCCAACAAGAACAGCTTTAGAAAAAAGTTTAGCTTCCATAGAAAATGGTACACATGGTTTGGCGTTTTCATCTGGTTTAGCAGCAATAGATTGTGTTTTACGAACACTAAATCCTGGTGATGAAGTTATTGCTGGTAATGATTTGTATGGAGGAACTTATAGAATGTTTACAAAATTATTTCAGAAATACGGTTTAGAGTTTACCTATGTAAACATGGATTCTGAAAAAGATATTGTAAACGCAGTTACAGAAAAAACCAAATTAGTTTGGCTAGAAACACCAACAAACCCATTAATGAAAATTGCAGATATTAAAGCAATTTCTGCAGTAGTAAAAGAAATAGATGCTACAATTTTAGTTGCTGTAGATAATACATTTGCAACACCATATTTACAACAACCATTAACTTTAGGTGCAGATATAGTAATGCATTCTGCAACAAAATATTTAGGTGGTCATTCAGATATAATAATGGGTGCTTTAATAGTTAAAGATGCAAAATTAGCAGAAGAATTACATTTTATTCAGTTTGCTGCAGGTGCAATTGCTGGTCCTATGGATTCTTTTTTAGCATTAAGAGGAATAAAAACATTACATATAAGAATGCAACGTCATTGCGAAAACGCTATTGAAATTGCTAATTATTTAAAAAAACATTCTAAAGTTAACACTGTTTATTTTCCTGGTTTATCAGACCATCCAAATCATGAAATTGCTAAAGAGCAAATGAAAAATTTTGGAGGTGTAGTTTCTTTCACTTTAAAAGATGAAAGTAAAGAAGCAACTTTTAAGTTTTTAGAAAACATACAACTTTTTACGCTAGCAGAATCTTTAGGAGGTGTAGAAAGTATGGTAAATCATTCTGCAACAATGTCTCATGCATCTATGCCAGAAGAAGAACGTTTAAAAGTTGGAATTACAGATTCTTTAATACGTTTAAGTGTTGGTATAGAAGATGTAGAAGATTTGCTAACAGATTTAGAAAAAACGCTAAGTTTGTTATAAGTTTAGAATATTAGATATAAAAAAAAAGAGGTGAAATTTAAAATTTCACCTCTTTTTTTATGCTGTAAGTTTCAATTAGAATAAACCGTTTATTTGTGCGTCTATTCTATCTATAATATATCCTAAATCTTCTTGATTAGTAACAAAATCTAAATTATCTACATCTATAACTAATAATTTTCCTTTTGTATAAGTAGAAATAAAAGCTTCATAACGCTCATTTAATCTACTTAAATAATCTATAGAAATAGAGTTTTCATATTCTCTACCACGTTTATGAATCTGGCCTACCAAAGTAGAAATATCTGCACGTAAGTATATTAATAAATCTGGTGGTTGTACTAAGTTTTCCATTAATTCAAATAAAGAAGAATAATTACTATAATCTCTATTTGTCATTAAACCCATTGCATGTAAGTTAGGTGCAAAAATATGTGCATCTTCATAAATGGTTCTATCTTGTATAATGTTTTTACCAGTTTCTCTTAATTCTAGAATTTGTCTAAATCTACTATTTAAAAAATATACCTGTAAATTAAAAGACCAGCGTTCCATTTCTGTATAAAAATCATCTAAATAAGGATTTTCATCTACAGACTCATAATGAGGTTTCCACTTGTAATGTTTAGCTAAAAGTTTGGTTAGCGTTGTTTTACCAGCGCCAATATTTCCTGCAATTGCAACGTGCATATATAAAAAGGTATAAAATTAAAACGGTGGATAAAGGTACATAAATTTTATAATTTGAAAACCAATTAACAAATCAATTTATAACCAAAACCACGCACGTTTAAAATTTGAATGTTTTCGTCTTTTTTTAGCTTCTTTCTTAGCTTAGAAATAAAAACATCCATACTTCTTGCATTAAAAAAATCATCATTTCCCCAAAGTTTATTTAAAATAAAGGTTCTGTCTAAAACTTCATTTTTCTTTTCGAAAAGATAATATAATAATTGTGCTTCTCTGTGGGTAAGCTGTTGCTCTTCTTTAAAAAAAGTTAGTGTTTGCTTGGTTAAATTAAAAGAGTAAGTACCAATTTTAATGTTTTCTGTGTCGGTTTTTAATTCAACTCTATCTAAAAGTGCGTGTATTCTAACAATTAATTCTTCCATAGAAAATGGCTTTTTTAAATAGTCGTTTCCACCATGTTTAAAGCCCTCTAAAACATCGCTAGTTTGCGATTTTGCTGTTAGAAAAATAATAGGAATTGTTTTGTTTACTTGTCTAATTTCTTTAGCAAATGTAAAACCATCTTTAATTGGCATCATTACATCTAACACTAAAATGTCTGGTTTTTCTTTATGATAAATTTCTGTAGCTATTTTGCCATTTTCTGCATGAAAAACAGTAAAATTTCTAGTTTCTAAACTCTCTTTTACAATCATTCCTAAACTAGCTTCATCTTCTGCTAAAAGCACTTTTATATTATTCATTAGGCAAGTTTATTTTAAAAATAGTGTTGTTTTTTGTTGAAGATAAACTTAAAGTTCCTGTATGTTTTTCTATGATTTTTTTACTGTAATATAGTCCAATTCCAAAGCCTTTTACATCGTGTGTGTTTCCCTTTGGAACTCTGTAAAACTTATCGAATATTTTTTCTTGTTGATTTTTATCAATACCTAAGCCATTGTCTGCAATAGAAATTTCTGTAATATTTAAAATAGAATTTATATTTATTTCTATAAGGTTTCCTCCGTATTTTACAGCATTATCTATTAAGTTAGAAACAACGTTTTCAAAATGAAAAACATCTACATTTATGTAAATTGGTTTTAAGTTTGTAGAAAAAGAAATCTTTTTTTCTGAATTTAAAAACTGATGTTTGGTCACTAATTTCTCAATAGTTTCAACAACATCTATTGTTTCTTTTTTTAAGATTAATTGTTCGCTATCTAAAGTGGCCGTTTCTAAAAGTTTTTCTACCATTTGATGTAGTTTTTTTAGTTGAACAGAAGACATTGCTAGATATTTCTTAGTCTTCTCTTTATCTTCTAAAACATTAAAATTTTCTATAGCTTCTATTGCTGTAGAAACGGTAGCAATTGGTGTTTTAAATTCATGCGTAATATTGCTAATTAAATCGTTTTTAATAATAGCAAGTTCTTTTTGTTTGTTTATAATTTTTAACAAATAAAACAGACTAGAAATTACAGCTAAAGATAATAATAACGATAGTAAAATACCAAAAGATCCTCTCTTTAGAGCTTCTATACTTGGGTTATTGTATACTAATTTAAAAGCTTCATCTTCTCTAACAAATGTAGATTTAGAACTAATAGAAAATATATTTTTATCTAAAATAGAATCTTTTGTTTGGTGAAATAAAGTGTCGTTTTTTAAATGATGAAAACTAGTTTTAAGGTTTATTTCTTTTTGTTTTAGTTGGTTTTCTATTAAAGAATCTAATTTTTTATATTCTACAGATTGGTCTAAAAAAGAAATAAAAATAGGTTTTAAACTAGTTAATATTTTTAAACTATCTGCAGCTTTTTTACCTTCAAAATACTTAACAGAAGTTTTAGAACCGTCTTTATGTATTGTATAACCGTTTTTGTTGTCTGTAAATTGAGTAACTATTTTTAAAGAATCTGGTTTTTTCGAAATATGAGTGTCTTGATCTAAATTAAATTCTGTAACAAATTCTTTTGTAGATTTCATTAAAGAATCTCTAGCTTCTTTAGACATTTTTTCGTCTGTTGTAAACTTTAAATTGGTAATTTTTATAGTAGGTTTTTCTTCTGTAGAAGTTTTTCCTTTCATCTTTTTTAAAAGTTTGCCAATAGAGCTGCTTTTAAAAGATTTATCATTATCTGTATTTTTACTATCTATTATAGTTAGAAAATTACTTTTTGCTAAAGAAGAGTAATATTCTTCTACAGCATTATCTAAACTTAATTGAATTTCATTGGTTACTTGTCTTTTATTTTCTTCATAATTTTTATAATTCCAATAAAACTGTATGGCAATAGTTGCTACAATTGTAATTGTTATAAAAGTTAAAATCCAACGATGTTTTTTGGCTATCATATTACAAATATAGTTGCAAAAAATTATAAAATTAGTTGGTTAACACTCGTTAACACTTATTAACTTTAAAAACTAGTTTAGCATTGCATCTTTGTAATGTAAAATTTAAAAACAAACCATATGAAAAAAGTACTAACCTTATTTTTATTAATATTTTCAATTGTATTATTTGCACAAGACAAAAGTACCAAAGTTGCATTTTCTAAAAATATAGACTCTAAAATTACATCTTTAAAGTATACAACAAGTTCAATTAATGAATTCGAAACAATAAACTGGCAAGACGTAAAAAGTATTTTTGAAACCAATAAGCCAGAAGAAAAAATAGAGATGACTTTTGAAATTGATTTAAAAGAATCTAAAGATAAGTTTAAAAGTTCTGTTACTGTTGGAGGAAAAACAGAAGAAATAGATTCGTTAATTAAAAGAGCTAAAAAAATAATAAAATCAATAATAAAAATATCTAAAAAATAATTATGAAAGCATTAATAACAACAACCTTATTACTTTTTGTTATGTCTTTAGTTGCACAAGATTTTCAAGGAAAAGCAACTTATAAAACACACAGAAAAAACTCTTTCAAAATAAATTCTGTTAACGGAGTTTCTAATGATAAGTTTCAGAAAGAAATGGAAGAAAAGATGAAGAAAATGTTTCAAAAGACATTTATTTTAAACTTTACAAAAGAAGAGTCTACATATAAGCAAGAAGCAACTTTAAAAGCGCCCCAACCTAAAGTAGGTGGTTTAAACGTTATTTCTTTTGGTGGTGGAGGTGACAATAGTATTCTTTATAAAAATATTAAGGAAAATTCTTATGTAAATAAGACAGATATAATGGGGAAAGCTTTTTTAATAAAAGATAATTTAAAAAATTTAGATTGGGAATTAACTTCTGAAACTAAAAATATTGGAACCTATACCTGTTATAAAGCCACTTATTCTGTAGAAGCAGAAAAAACAAGTATGAAAATGGTAGATAACCAACTAAAACAAACTAAAGAAAAATATACAAAAACTACCACAGCTTGGTTCACAATGCAAATACCTGTTAGTAATGGGCCAGAAAATTATGGTGGTTTACCAGGTTTAATCTTAGAAATTAACGATGGTAAGCTAACAATTGTTTGTACAGAAATAATTTTAAACCCAGAAGATAAAATAAAAATTGAAATGCCAGAAAAAGGAAAAAAAGTAAATCAAAAAAAGTTTGATGAAATTCAAGAAAAAAAATCTAAAGAAATGATGGAAAGATTTCAGACTAGAAAAGGGGCAAATGGAGGTAATGGGATAGAAATTAGCATTGGTGGTTAAAAATAATACATAGTTTTTTTTATAACGATTAAACTTTTAAGTTTTCTTTAAGTCTAAGAATTAGTGATTAACATCATTTTGAATAAAAAGACAAAAAACTTATGAAACCATTATTTACATTATTTCTAGCGTTACTATCAGTAGCAACTTTTGCACAAAAAGATTTTCAAGGAAAAGCAACTTATATGTCTAAAACAACAATGGACATGGATCGTTTTTCTAGAAACGGACAAGTTTCTGAAGCTAGAAAAAAACAAATTGCAGATAGAATGAAATCTATGTTAGAAAAAACTTTTATTCTAACGTTCGATAAAACAGCTTCTACATACAAAGAAGATGCAAAATTAGAAGCTCCAGGAAGTGGTGGAGGTTTTAGATTTGGAGGTTTAACTGGTGGAGGAACCAAATATAAAAACACCAAAGATTTAGTAGCTTTAGAGTCTACAGAGTTTTTTGGAAAAAAGTTTTTAATTTCTGATACTATGGAAAGACCAGAATGGCAATTAGGAAGCGAAACTAAGAAGATAGGAGAGTATGTTTGTTATAAAGCAACATTAATTAAAGACGCTAATCCTTTAGATTTTTCAAATTTTGGAAGAAGAGGAGGTAATGATGATAAGAAAGATTCTAAAGAAACTGAAGCACCTAAAAAAACAACAATTACAGCATGGTATACTCCTCAAATACCTGTAAGTAATGGTCCTGGAGAGTATTGGGGTTTACCTGGTTTAATTTTAGAAATTAATGAAGGTAGAACAACTATTCTTTGTACAGAAATTGTTTTAAACCCTGGTGAAAAAGAAGAAATAGATACACCTACTAAAGGAAAGAAAATTACAAGAGAAGATTATAATGAGACAATTACTAAAAAGATGAAAGAGATGAGAGAGAATTTTAGTGGAAGAGGTGGTAGAAATGGTGGTGGAAGAGGTAGATCTTAATTAGTAGAAAAATCAATTAAACAAACAGAAAATGAAAAAAATTATATTAATAGCCATTTTTATGGTTTCATTAGTTTCTACTGCACAAGTTACTTTAACTGGTGTCGTTAAAGATAGTATTGGCGAACCTTTAGAGATGGCAAATGTTTTAGCTATAAATAAAGTTACTAAGAAAATGTCTTCTTATGGCTTTACAGATGCTAAAGGAAGGTACAAGCTAGATTTAGATAGAAATAGCACATTCGATATTAAGATAAGTTACATTGGTTTTAAAACATCAGACTTTGTAATTGTTACAAAAACTGATGATATTGTTAGAAATGTTGTTTTAACAGAAGACAATTCTTTAGATGAAATAACAATTGTTTCTAAAATGCCAGTAACTATTAAAGGAGATACTATTGTTTATAATGCAGATTCTTTTAAAAATGGTTCAGAAAGAAAACTAGAAGACGTTTTAAAAAAATTACCAGGTGTAGAAATAAATGATGCTGGAGAAATAGAAATAGAAGGTAAGAAGGTAGAAAAATTAATGGTAGATGGTAAAGATTTCTTTGATGGAGATACCAAATTAGGTGTAAAAAATATTCCTTCTAATGCTGTTGATAAAATTGAAGTTTTAAGAAATTTTGGAGATGTTGGTCAGTTAAAAGGTGTGCAAGACAACCAAGATAGAGTTGCTATAAATATTAAGTTAAAAGACGGAAAGAAGAATTTTTGGTTTGGAGATATTACTGCTGGTTCTGGTAGTGCACCAGATGAAAGTTTGTATCTTTTTCAGCCAAAGTTGTTTTATTATTCACCAAAATACACCATAAATGTTATTGGAGATGTAAATAACATGGGAGAAGTAGTATTAGATAGAGGAGATATTAGAAGTTTTAGTGGTGGTTTTAGAAGCCAAAGTCCTTCTAACGGAACAAACATAAGTTTAGGAAGTGCAGGAATTGGGTTTTTATCTGCAAGTGGAAGAAACGCAAATAAAATTGAAACTAAATTAACTGCTTTAAACTTTAGTTATTCACCTAACCAGAAATTAGATTTAAGTGGATTTTTAATTTTCTCTAGTAATACAAATGGACAGAGAAGTATTAGCGATATTGATTATGTAGATCCAGCAACACCAGATGATTTTAGAGAAAATCTAACAAACCAAACAAGTAATACAGGTTTGTTTAAGTTTAGTGCAAATTATAAAAAAGACATTAACAACCAATTAGATTATGATATTATTGGTCGTTTTTCAAATGAATTTAGAACAGATGCTGTAAATTCTCTTGTTTTAAGTGATATAGCAGAAAATGAAAGAGGAACTCCATATACTATTAATCAGAATTTTAGCTATTTCTACACAGCAAATGAAAATAATATTTTTGCTTTAGAGGTAAAACATCAATTACAAGATGAAGATCCTTTTTATGTAGCTTCTTTAGAAAACAACCCAAACAACAATGATGATGCAGATAATGATGGTTTTGATGATGCTGCAGAAAGTTTAGGTTTAGATAGAAGTAATTTGTTTTATAATTTAGAACAAGACAGAAAAGTAAAATCTAATCAACTAGATGCAAAACTAGATTACTATAATATTTTAAATGCAAAAAGTAATTTAAACTTTGTTGTGGGTACAATTTTAAGTAAGCAAAATTTTGATTCTAAGTTTTTTCAAATTTTAGATAATGGTAATACTTTTGATCCAAATCCTACAATTCCTGGAAATACAGATCCAAGAACAACAAACGATACTGAATATAATTTTACAGATATTTATGCAGGTTTAAGATACCGTTTAAAATCAGGTATTTTTACATTTACTCCTGGTTTTACTGTGCATTCTTATTCAGTAAAAAATACACAATACCAAACAGAAATACTAAAAGATACGTTTCAGAAGTTTTTTCCAGAATTTAATATGATTGCTCAGTTTAAGCAAAGTGAAAGCTTACGTTTTTCTTATAAACAAGAAGTTAATTTTACAGACGTAAATCAATTAGCAAGAGGTATTGTTGCCAATAGTTATAACTCTTTTTTCTTTGGAAATGAAGGGTTAACTAATGCGAGTTTACATAACGTAAACTTAAATTACTCAAGTTTTAATTTGTTTAATTATACAAATGTTTTTGCAAGAATTAACTATAGAAAAACTATAGATCAAATAAACAGAAATACTATTTTCGAACCTGGTTCTGTTGTTTCTAGTAGTACTTCTATAAATTCGCCTTTAGATAACGAGAGTTTTACAGCTTTTGGTAGAGTAGGTAAAACCTTTAACAAAATTAAAACTTCTTTAGGTGCTAATTATAATTACAGCAAAACATATCAGTTTGTAAATGAAGAAGAAAATACAAATAAAATTAATAGTCATTCTTATAATACAAGTATTGGAACTAATTTTAGAAAAGCACCAAATGTAACTTTAAAGTATGCTGTAAGTTTTTCAGACCAAGATAACAGTGCAAGAGCTGCTATTGTAAAAAGTGTTACTCACAGACCATCTATTAGTTTTGATGCTTATGTATGGAATTCATTAACAGTTCGTTCAGATTTTGCTTTTAATGAAGTAAGACAAGATGGTAGCAAACAAAATTCTTTTAGTATTTGGGATGCCACTTTAGCTTACAGAAAAGACAAAGATGCAAAATGGGAATATGAGTTAGTAGGAAGTAACCTTTTAGGAACAGGTTCTACAACTAGTATTAATAATGGTACTATTTCGTACTCTATAAATGAAACGTTTATTTTACCAAGATTTGTTAGTTTAAGAGTAAGATATCAATTATAATTTAAAATAGAATTTTAAAACAAAATGGCTCAAGAAATTGAGCCATTTTTTGTTTACTTTATTTATTTTAGCAAAATGAGTGTATCTACAGCAAAAACTTTTTTACCCGCATTTTTTAAGACTTTAGGGTTGTTGTTTCTCTACATTTTTTTAGGGCTATTTATAGATAGTAGTTATGTGGCAGAAAACTACCAAGATTTACAGTGGTTAGCTAACTTAATAATGTTTGTAATTTTCTTTATCACTCTTTTTAGAGTAAATCCAAGAATTAGAGAACAAATGATTTATGCGGTAATTATTGCTATTGCTGGTGAATATGGTTTTTCTTTAGGAATGGGAATGTACACTTATCGTCTAGAAAATATTCCTCACTATATTCCTATGGGGCATGCTTTAGTGTATGCAGGAGTATTGTATTTTACAAAAACAACTTACACAAAAAACAATACAAAATTACTAGAAAAGGTTTTTACAGGAATTGTAATTCTATATGCAACCGCATTTTTAATTTTTAAAAATGATGTTTTTGGTTTTTTATTATCAGCTTTAATGCTGTATTTTTTAAGAAATAAACCAAGAGAACGTTTGTTTTATTTAACCATGTTTTTAGCTGTAGCTTATTTAGAAATTATTGGTACTAGTTATGAATGTTGGTGGTGGCCAAAAACAGCTTGGAATCAATTTACATTTTTACCAAGTGCAAATCCACCAAGTGGAATTAGTTTTTTCTATTTTGGATTAGATTTGGGATGTTTGTATTTTTATAAAAAAAGACACAAAATAGCTTGGTCTAGAATGAAAAATATTAGGAAAATTAGCGCTAATTAGTTAAACTAAAAAAAACTTTTTTACGTTATAAATAGTATTAAAACTACATTTGTTAAATGTCTATAAAAGTAACATCAGTATCTAAAATATATAAAACTCAGAAAGCATTAAATAATGTTTCATTTTCTGTTGATAAAGGACAAATAATAGGTTTTTTAGGACCAAATGGTGCAGGAAAGTCTACTATGATTAAAATCTTAACAGGATTCATAAAACCAAATGAAGGTGCCGTTTTTGTTGATGAAATTAATGTATTAGAAGATACTTTAGAAGCGCAAAAAACAATTGGCTATTTGCCAGAACATAACCCTTTATATACAGATATGTATGTTAGAGAATACTTGCAGTTTCAAGCTTCTATTTTTAAAGTAGACAAAAGCCAAGTAGAAAATTGTATAGAAAAAGTTGGCTTAAAGGTAGAAGCCCACAAGAAAATAAATCAATTATCTAAAGGGTACCAGCAAAGAGTTGGTTTGGCTGCAGCTATTTTACACAATCCAAAAGTTTTAATTTTAGATGAGCCAACAACAGGTTTAGATCCTAATCAATTAGTAGAAATTAGAGAATTAATTAAAGAATTAGGAAAAGATAAAACTGTACTTTTTTCTACACATATAATGCAGGAAGTAGAAGCTGTTTGCGATCGAGTAATTATTCTAAAACAAGGAAATATTTTAGTTGATAAAACTCTAAAAGACCTTAAAAAAGATAATAAACAAGAAATAGAAGTTACTTTTGATTATAAAATTGAAGAACAATTTATTAATAGACTACCAAATGTAATTTCGTATAAAAACAACTACGATAATACTTGGTATATTACATTTGATAGTCCTGAAGATATGAGACCTGTTATTTTTGATTTTGCTCAAGAAAATGGCTTGAAAATACTTGGATTAAATACACAAAATAAAAACTTAGAAACTTTATTTAGAGAAGCTACTAGTTAGTTCTCTAATAAATACTGGTAAGCTTCCAATAATGTTGGAAAAACTAAAACACTTCCAGCTTTTTTTAACTCTTTTTCAGAGTATTGTGTGCTAATACCTATAGCCACCATTCCTGCAGATTTAGCAGCTTTTGTACCTGTAATGCTGTCTTCAAAAACCCAAACATCTTTATAATCTTCTTTTTTAAAACCTAAGGTTTCTGCCAAAAGAATATATGCTTCAGGTGCTGGTTTTGGTTTTACGTAATCTTGAACGCCAAAAACAGTTGTAAAATCTAATTTTAAATGATGTACACTATTTTTTAAAAACTGTTTAGTTGCATTACTTGCAATTCCATAAGGAATATTTTCTTTTGTTAAAAGAGCTGTAAACTCTCTAACGCCAGGTAATAATTTAGGAACTGTAAAGTATTTGTCTAAATGTTTATCCTTCAAAAGAAATAATTCTTCTGTGCGTTTTTCTTCACCAATAACACTGCAAAAATACGCTGCAATAATCATTGGAGATTTTCCTGCATGAACCTTAGGAAACGGAGCTATTTCTTTATTAAATAACTCCTTAAAAGCAGATGACCAAGCAGAACCATGACTTTCAAAACTATCTACAACTACGCCATCAAAATCAAATAGAAATCCTTTTGGTAATGCCATTATTTATTTGTTTTTTCGTTAAATAAAGCTGTTAAATACGGGTTTAAAAATTTATTTGTCGGATCCATTTTTCGTCTTAATACTTTAAAATCTTCCCATTTACTGTATATTTTAGATAACTCTGCATCTTTAGCCATAAAACGTTTTCCCCAATGAGGTTTTCCTCCGTGTTTTAGAAAAATGTTTTCAATACTTTTAAATGCTTCATAAGTATCTGCAGTTGCAGCATTTCTAGAAACACAACCCATTGTTACAGTATCTTCATTGTAAGCATAGCTTAACCAAGATTTATCTTTATAAACAAAACGTACGTCCATAGGAATATGAATAAACGACTTGTTACTCCATTTATTAATTTCAGTTTTTAATTCTTCAAATACTTCAGGAAACTTGTCTAAACCAATTGTCCATTCTGCTAATTCTAATGTAGAACCTCTAGACTTTGTAACTGTTGCTTGGTATAAAGAACCTTTGTGTTCTTTAGTAGAACTAAAAAAGCCTCTATACAATAGTTTGTTTGCTATGGCAGTTATCCAAGGAAATACATGTGAATATTTATATAAAATTTTAGAAGCTGTTCTTCTATGTTTTAAATATTTTGGACCTAAATCTTCTTTAATTTCGGTATTTGCATCAATTTTGTCACCTGTAATTACGTATCCTTTATCTGTGTGAGGAAGCCACAAAATTCTTAAGAAATCGTGTTTTTTAAGTCTTTCTTTAATTTTAGGAAGCCAAACAGCATCATCTTCAGGACCTTCTTTTATGTGTAAAGTGTAAATTGGTTCACATTTAAAAGTAATAGTAGACATAACGCCAAGTGAACCTAAAGAAACTCTTACAGCGTTTATTAATTCATCTGTATCTTCAATCTTTTTAACAGAACCATCTGCTAAAACTAAAGTACAATTTGTTATATATTCACACAATAATTTACCACTTGTTCCATGGGTCCCTGTAGCTAAAGCACCACCAATTGTAATTGTGTTAATGTCTGGTAAACAAGGTATACACCAACCTTTTGCTTCTATAGCTTCTAATAAATTTCCTAAAATTACACCAGATTGAACTGTAACAGTATAATCAGATTCATTAAAAGACAAGATTTTATTATAAGAAGTAATATCTATTAAGTTTTCTAAACCAGCAGCAATATCTGCAGAAGATTGCTTTGTACCAAAAAAACGTATTTTTTCTGTTTTAGAAACTACTTCTTGTAACTCTTCTTCAGTTGTAACTTTATATAAAGACTTGTAATTGTAAGTTAGATTTTCATTCCAACTTGTCCAAGTACCATTTTTATTTTGTTTCATGTTTTGTTTAAAATATTAAACAAAAATACATAGTATTTTTTTTTTATTACTTTATTTTGCTTTTTATTTCACTAATTAGAATCAATTCAATTTATAAGCAATTTGCTGGCTCTCTAAGGTTGCTAACAACTCATTAGTAATGTGTATTTTAGTATTTCTGCTTGGTAAGCTCACTTCTAGTTTCTCTTGTTCGTCCCAAACAGTAAAGTTTAAACCTTGTTTACCGGGTGTATTTTTTAAAATAGATTCTAAGTTTAAAATAGTTTCCTCTTTTATTTGTTCTAAAGGAAGTTGAATTGTTACTTTTTTACAAAGTTCGTCCATAATATCATGTAACAATTTCATTTCTGTAAACTTTAACCTTGGTTCACCAGCAACTCCTGTTTCTTTATTCGTCCAACCTGGTTGCACTGTAGATCTTATAAATAGAAACTGATTAGGAACTAAGAAGTGTTGCATTCTAAGATAGTCTTCACCAAAAATTCTAAATTCATTACTGTCTCCATAATCTTCTACGGTAAACATTGCCCAACCTTTTCCTGCTTTAGAAACTCTGTGCTGAACATCTGTAACTATACCTGCAAAAGCTAAATTCATATTAACAAACTTTGCTAAATCTGCTTTAAAATATTTTAAAGAAGCATTGCAAAATTTTAATTCATTTTTAAAATCGTCTAAAGGATGCGCAGAAATATAAATTCCAATTACTTCTTTTTCTTGTTGTAATAATTCCATTGTTCCCCAAGTTTCACATTCTGGAATATCTGGTTCAGGAAACTGAACTGTAGAAGCTTCACCAAACATAGAAACTTGTGCAGAATTTTCGTTTTCTTGGTATTTACTACCAAATTTCATGGCTCTTTCTAAGAAAGTTAAACCTTTTTCATCTGTAGAAAAATATTGAGCTCTATGTGTATCTGTAAAAGAATCGAAAGCACCAGCTTTTATTAAACTATCGAAAGATTTTTTATTAGCTGATCTTAAATCTACACGTTTAGCCAAATCAAAAATAGAATTGAAATTTCCATTTTTTTCTCTTTCTTCTATAATTGCTCTTACTGCACCAGAACCAACACCTTTAACAGCAGCCATACCAAATCTTACAGCTCCTTCATTGTTTACAGAAAACTTTAAGAAAGATTCATTTAAATCTGGACCTAAAACTTCAAGTCCCATTCTTTTACATTCTTCCATAAAGAAGGAAACTGCTTTTATGTCTTTCATGTTATTTGAAAGTACAGAAGCCATATATTCTGCAGGATAATGTGCTTTTAAATATGCAGTTTGATAAGCGATCCAAGCATAACAAGTAGAATGCGATTTGTTAAAGGCATAACTTGCAAATGCTTCCCAATCTTTCCAGATTTTCTCTAATTTTTCTGGATCATGACCTTTTGCAGCAGCTTGTTCAACAAATTTTGGTTTCATTTTATCTAGAACCGCAATTTGTTTTTTACCCATTGCCTTACGTAAAACATCGGCTTCACCTTTGGTAAAATCTGCAAGTTTTTGTGATAAAAGCATTACTTGCTCTTGGTAAACTGTAATACCATAGGTTTCTGCCAAATACTCTTCCATGGCAGGTAAATCGTATTCTATATCTTCAGTTCCGTGTTTTCTATTAATAAAAGACGGAATATATTCCATTGGACCTGGTCTGTACAATGCATTCATTGCAATTAAATCTGCAAAAACTGTTGGTTTTAAAGACCTCATGTGTTTTTGCATTCCTGGAGATTCATATTGAAAAATACCTACAGTTTCTCCTTTTTGGAATAACTCGTATGTTTTTACATCATCTAAAGGAAAAGTCTCTGGATCTAAAATTACATTATGTCTTGCTTTAACAATTTTTACGGTGTCTTTTATTAAAGTCAACGTTTTTAAACCCAAGAAATCCATTTTTAATAAACCTGCATCTTCTACAACAGAGTTATCAAATTGGGTAACATACATGTCAGAATCCTTGGCCAGTGCAACAGGAACATAATTGGTAATATCACCAGGTGTAATAATTACACCACAGGCATGAATACCTGTATTTCTAACAGAACCTTCTAAAATTGTGGCTTTATTTATGGTTTCGGAAACTAAATCATTTCCGTAAGACATATTTTTTAGTTCTTCAACTAATTGTTTCTCTTCTGCACGTAAGCCATCTACTTTACCTTTACTTTTAGCATCTTCACCAAAGATGTTTTTTAACTTAATTCCTGGTATTAATTTAGCAATTCTATCTGCTTCAAAAAGAGGTAAATCTAAAACTCTGGCAGTATCTCTAATGGAAGATTTTGCAGCCATGGTACCATAAGTAATAATCTGAGCAACTTGATTTGCACCATATTTATCAATTACATAATCCATAACTCTACCACGTCCTTCATCATCAAAATCAATATCAATATCGGGCATCGATACACGTTCTGGATTTAGGAAACGCTCAAAAAGTAAATCGTATTTAATAGGATCTATATTGGTAATCCAAAGGCAAAATGCAACTACAGA
>CAXBIR010000065.1:0-17913 GCA_963975825.1 uncultured Polaribacter sp. | reverse complement strand
AGCTTAGTTTTAGAAAAGCAAGGAACTTATAAAGTAACCGCTACAACAATATCTACAGGTTGTAATATAAGTAAAGAAGTAGAAATTTTTCCTTCTGGTAAACCTAGAGATTTTAGAGTATTCTTTGAATCTGGTATTTTTACAAATAATCAAGAAATAAGAGTTGTAGCAACAGGTTTAGGAAATTATGAATATCGAATAAACGATGAATTATATTCAAGTAATTCTTTATTTAAAGATGTGCCTACAGGAAACAATCTATTTTATATTAATGACATAAATGGTTGTGGAGAAATAGTTATAGAAAAAATGTCTATAAATTATCCTAGATTTTTTACACCAAATGGTGATGCTACTAATGATTTATGGAGAATAGAAGATATGGAATCTTTAAGAAACCCAATTATAAATATCTATAACAGATATGGAAAGTTAATTAAAGTAATTTCAGATAAGTTTGATGGTTGGAATGGTACTTCTAATGGTAAAAACTTAGCAAGTAATAGCTATTGGTTTATTGTAAATTATGTAGATGAAAATGGTGTAAGTAAAAAATTTCAAGGAAACTTTTCGCTTGTAAGAAAAAACTAATTTTTTCACAAACTATAAATTCCCTTGAAATTCATTTTTAAAAACTACATTTTATCACCAAAGAAAATAGCATTCATTAATAACTTATTGGTACCATACCAAAAGGCTCTAAAGTTTGTATTATCGGTAAAGACAATTACACGTCCTCTACCCATTCTTTGTGCTTTAAAAGGTACTGTGTTTTTAATTACTTTTGCATTTTCCTTAGAAATATAACCACTTAATAAAGGGTTAGAAGTGTATTGTATTGGGTTATTATAACTGCGTTTATCTGCTTTTATAAATAATGTAGAATTTCTAAACAACGCTAACTTGTTATTCTTATAACCAAAATTAATTGGATGAGATCTATCTACATTCGCTTCAAAAATTGCGCCACCTATAACTTGTGCTCCAGACTTTAAAGATCTGTTTTCAAAAGAAATATCTTTAATGGTATCTGTTTTAACACTATCAAATTCTAAATTAATAAATTTACTTCTGGCTAACCATCTTGCAGAGTTTTTGTAACCTATTAAAACACCACCATTACTTACCCAAGTTTTTAATTTCTCTTCTGCACTTTTACCTAAATTATAGCTACTAGGTACAACAATTGCTGTATACTTACTTATATCTACTCTTGTAAAATAACTCATGTCTAGACGCGTAAGTGCAATATCAAAACGTTGATCTAGTAAATGCCAAATCTCACCAGAATCATTTCCAGTAATTCCATCACCAACTAACATGGCAACTTTTTGCTTTTTAATATTGCTAAAGTTATTAGAACCTAGGTCTATACCGTCATTTAAGCCTGTACTAACACCGTTAATAGATAAGTTACTTTCTTTAGCAGTTTCTTGTAAAAATTGAAATAATTCTAAAGCATTTAAATCTTGATTTTGTACCGGTATAAAAACAGTTCCATAATCATAAGAAACACCTCCATTTTTAAAGTTTTTCATAGAAACTTTAGCACGAATTCCTTTTTGTAAAATTGCATTTAAAGCTTTTGGGGCATAAAATTCATTCCATGGCATTAAATAACCATAATCGCTTTTAGAAGTAACAATACCTTCTTTCATTTTTAATTCTGAAATTTCATTTCCAGCTTTAGAAAGCGAAATATTTTCTGCATAATCTACACCAAATGCATGGTTAAAAGTCCACGCAGAAACGTCATAAAATAAACTATCTTTAAACGTTGTTCTTACATCAAACATTGCTTTTACCAAACGTTGATTCTTCTGATTCATAGGAACTACATAACTGTAACCTTTTTTAAAGTTTTTTCCGTTTTGAGAAAAATCTGCTTTTACATCGTGTATTTTAATTTGATGACGTTTTAAAACTTCAGCTAAATGATAACTTTTAGCAGCATCTTTTTCATCTCCAAAAACTATAGCTTTATTGGTACCAGTACTTCTAGATTCTTTATAAAAATCTTGTTGATACTTTAATATTTTTGTTCTCATTTTTCTAGCAGCTTCTAAAGTAGATAGTGCTGCTGTAAATTGATTTCTAATTGTAAATGGAAACGTTAAAACTCCATTTACAGTTTCTTGTGCATGTCCTCTAGAACTACCTTGTTCAAACAAAATACCTATACTTCCATTTATGTCTGGAAACGTAGAACCTTTACCATAATAAAAATCATCGTAACTTTCTTCTGAATAATATAAAGAACCTATTTTATCTAAAGCTTTTGCATGGTATGTTCCTATTTCTCTAGTTAAATCCTGATTCATTTTTGGTGTTAAAGGATTTGTTCTACTAGGAATTCCTGGTTGAAAAAAGAAACTAGAATTGCTTCCCATTTCATGATGATCTGTTAAAATATTTGGTAACCATTTATGAAAAGTTGCTATTCTTACTTTACTTTCTGGTAATTGTACAGGCAACCAATCTCTATTCATATCAAACTGATAATGATTAGTTCTTCCTCGAGGCCAAATTTCTGAATATTCTCTATCGTTAGGATCTGGATTTATGTTTTTACTTCTATTGGTATTTGCCCAATAAGCAAAGCGCTGTAAACCATCTGGGTTTAATGAAGGATCGAATAAAATAACTGTATTATTCAATAAATCGTCTATTTGAGAACCTTGTGCTGCTGCTAAATAATAAGCAACTGCTAAAGCTGCATTAGAACCACTTGCTTCATTACCATGAATAGAAAAACCTTGGTAAACAACAATTGGGTTATTAGTAACATCTACAGAGTTATTATTAGTTGCTTCTATGTGTTGCTTTCTAATATTTTCTAAATTCCCATGATTTTTAGGTGCAGTTATTGTTAATAATAACAAAGGTCTGTCTTCATAAGTTTTACCTCTATTTTCTAAAGAAATTCTATCTGAAGAAGCAGCTAAAACCTTCATATATTCCACTAACTTGTCATGTGTAATATGCCACTCACCTACTTCATGTCCAATTACAGATTCTGGTGTTGGTATGTTTTGGTTATAAGTTACATCTTTGGGTAAATAATAAGATAAATCTACTTTCTGAGCCGAGACAGAAAAAGACATAAATAAGAAAAGTAATAGTAGTTTTTTCATAAAATAAGTGTTTGATTATCTAACAAATATAAGAATTCAGCAACCTTGCTTTTTTTCTTTAACAAGATATTAACGTCTTGTACAAATTGATGTTAAAATAGAGAGATTAAAGTAAGAAAATGAACAACAAAACGTCTTATAAGATTCCTAATAAAAATTCTAATTAACGTATATTGCAAGCTATTTAAAGTGAAAAATTATGAAAGAACATAAAATATTAAATTACATAAAAGATGTATTAGAAAATATGCCAACTGGTTGGTTAAATCTTACAACACATCGTCTAGATATTTATAATGAAGAATTGGCTAAAACTCAATTTTTAGATCAGTTTGAAAATTTATTTGAAAAAAATAATTATAAAGCAAGTGTTCTTAATGAACTACCAACAGCTTACGATTATATTAGATTAGGTCACCCTTTATCTTGTATTTTAGAATGGGCAATTGCAAACCTAAATAATACTAAATCGGAAAATGTAATAAGTTTTTCATCTAAAACAACGCCAATTTTAGCTGTTTTAAGAAAAAACTTATTAGAAAATATAAAAACTAAAATTACATATACAGGTAATTTACCTAGCTTTTTTAATGCAGAAATTGTAAAATCTATTTATGGTTACAATTTTGAACTAAAACAAGTTACACAAGCTTCTGATGTTTCTAAATTTGACGGTAGTACAATTTTTATTTCTGAGAAAGAAGAAATTGGTAGTATTCAAGAGAATGAAAATATAGATTTCTTTATCAACCTTCACAAAAATATTGGTAGTATTTTATTAATAAACGGTGTAAAAAACGAACATTACATTTCAGATATACAACACGTTAGAAGAAGAGAAACTATTGCAATGACGCCTTCTAATTCTCTTCTAGCGCTAAAGGCATTAGTAGCACAAAAAGCGTTGATTATAGCAAATTCTAGTTTAGAAGAAAATAAAGCAAAAGTCTTAAATTCTATAAAAGAAATTACAGGAACTTCAATAAAACCTTTGGTTGGTTCTAGTGGTTTGTCTGTGCAATATGCTATTATGATGGGTTTAATTCATGACGCACAAGAAAATCATAAAGGAAAAGATATTAAATTTATTGTACCACCAAATTGTTATGGCGGTACAAATGACCAAGCAAGACGTGTTGCTGCTTGTTTAGATAATGTTGAAGTAGTAGATTTACCTGTAGATGGTGATAATGATATGGTAAAAAGCATTAATACCGTTTTAAATACCATTGCAGAACAAGACGCTATACCATATATTATTGCAGAAATACCAACAAACCCAAGAGTTGAAGTACCAGAACTTTTAGAATTAAAAGAAGTTTTAAGTAAAGTACGTATAACACCAAATGGAGATACAGCTATAGACCCAGTTTTTATATTAGATCAAACTTTTTGTCCTAATGTTTTATTTTTAGGTGAAGGGAAAATTTTATCTACTGTAAGAACCATTTCTTATGCAAGTGGCTCTAAATTTCCTAGTGGAGGAAAATGTACAGCTGGTTATTGCGTTGGAAACAATAAAACAGATGCTTTAATGAATAAAATTGAAAAGCATTTAGAATTGTGTGATAATGAAGCAACTGAACTACAATATGAAATATTAGCTGCGCAATTACCTTCTATGAATAAAAGAATAGCAGATGCTTATAAAAATACGCGTTCGTTTGTAAACTTTATTCATAAAATTTTACCAACAGCTAAAATTAATTTTGTTTCAGAAGAATTAGCGGAAGCTGGTTTTACACCTTCTGTTTTTTCTTTAGATCTTCCTACAAAAGGTAATACAGATGAAGAAAGAGAAAGCTATAAGAGAGATTTAAATTTAAAATTAATCAATTTAATGATTACAGAAATACCTAATGAAAGTAAGTATTGTGTAAGTTATGGTCAATTACAAGGTTGTTATTGGACAATACCAGCAACTTCTACACAAGGTACTACTAAAGAAGGCGATAAAGATTATATAGCTCGTGTAGCACTTTCTGCAAATTTAGATTTAGAATTACATAAAAAAGTTTTTTCTAAATTTGTAGATAGTATTTAAAGCACTTATTTCTGTAAATATAAAAAGCTCAAGAATTAAAATTCTTGAGCTTTTTATATTTAAATTTCATTGTCCTCAATTCCCCATTTATCTAAACTTCTTAAAATAGTCTCAAGAGATTTTCCTCTATTCGTTAATTTATATTCTACTTTAGGCGGTACAACAGGATAAACTTTTCTTGTTATTAATCCATCTTTTTCTAGCTCTCTAACAGTTTGTGTAAACATTTTATTAGATATACCTAAAATATGTTTTTGTAAAACTCCAGATCTTAATCCTCCATCTAATAAATGAAATAAGACTAAAGGTTTCCATTTTGTTCCAATTAAATTCATAGTATAATTTAAGGGACATTTACTTTCTTTACTCATTTTTCTATTTTAAAAACTTACAAATCAATATTTTACTCGTTTAAGTAACTATAGCACTTTTAGGTAAGTTATTGTCTATAAGACAAATATAAATTAATTTTGTACACATAAACATAAGGTCATGAAAAAAAACAAGAATTATCCAAAGTCATTTTCTCACGTTGGAATTACGGTTCCAGATATTGAGAAAGCAGTAAAATTTTATTCTGAAGTTATGGGTTGGTATGTAATTATGCCTCCTTCAGTTGTAAAAAAAGAAAAAGAAACAGCAATTGGGCAAATGTGTATTGATGTTTTTGGTGATGATTGGACAACTTTTGAAATTGCTCATTTGGCAACCTCAGACGGAATTGGAATTGAGTTATTCTCTTTTCCAAACGGAATTAAAGAAGCACCAGAATTTAACCCTTTTAATACTGGTCTTTTTCATTTTTGTGTACAAGATCCAAACATAGAAGATTTAATAGATAAAATTGTTTCCTACGGAGGAAAACAAAGAATGCCTATTAGAGAATATTACCCAAAAGAAAAACCTTTTAAAATGTGTTATGTAGAAGACCCTTTTGGTATAGTTTTTGAAGTATATACACATAGTTATGAATTAACATATTCATCAGGAGCATATACAAAATAGTAACATCTAGGTTCCCCAATTACATAGTAAACGAAAAAAAGCTCAAGAATTAAAATTCTTGAGCTTTTTGCTTAAATTATATTCCTTTTATTACCTTCTACTATAATTAGGAGACTCTTTAGTAATAGCAACATCATGAGGATGACTTTCATTAATTCCACTTGCTGTAATTCTTACAAATCTACCCGTTTCTTTTAATGTTTCTATATCTTTTGCACCACAATATCCCATTCCTGCACGTAAACCTCCAATAAATTGGTGAATACTTTCATCTAAATCTCCTTTGTACGGTACTCTTCCTACAATTCCTTCTGGAACTAATTTCTTTATATCTGCTTCTACATCTTGAAAGTAACGATCTTTAGAACCTTGTTTCATAGCTTCTACAGATCCCATACCTCTATAAGACTTGAACTTTCTTCCTTCGTAAATAATAGTTTCTCCTGGAGATTCTTTTGTACCTGCCAATAAAGAACCTAACATAACAGAATCTGCACCAGCAGCAATTGCCTTTGGTATATCTCCTGTATAACGAATACCACCATCTGCAATTACAGGTACTCCACTACCTTTAATAGCAGCAGCAACTTCTAATACTGCAGAAAACTGAGGAAAACCAACACCTGCAACAACTCTAGTTGTACAAATAGAACCTGGTCCAATTCCTACTTTAACTGCATCTGCACCTGCTTCTACTAAATATTTAGCTGCTTCTCCTGTAGCAATATTACCTACAACAACATCTAAATTAGGAAACTTTGCTTTTACTTGTTTTAAAACAGTAACCACACCTTTAGTATGCCCATGAGCAGTATCTATAATTACAGCATCTACACCAGCATTAACCAAAGCTTCTGCTCTTTCTACAGCATCACTTGTAACGCCTAAAGCTGCAGCAACTCTTAATCTACCAAAAGTATCTTTATTTGCAATTGGCTTCTGTGTAACTTTTGTAATATCTCTAAACGTAATTAATCCTTTTAATATATAAGAATCATCTACTATTAAAAGTTTTTCTATTTTATAATTTTGAAGAATTTTCTCAGCATCATTTAAAGAAGTACCTACAGCAGCAGTTACCAAGTTTTCACTTGTCATAACTTCTAAAATAGATCTTTTTCCATCATTTTCAAAACGCAAATCTCTATTGGTAACAATACCTTTTAGGGTTCCATTTTCATCAATAATAGGAATTCCTCCAATACTGTGCTCTTTCATGCTAGCTTTTGCATCTAAAACAGTAGCAGTTAAAGGTAAAGTAACAGGGTCTAGAATCATACCAGATTCTGCACGTTTTACTCTTCTAACTTCTTGAGCTTGTTGCTCTATAGTCATGTTTTTATGCAAAACACCAATACCACCTTCTCTGGCAATAGCAATAGCCAAAGCAGATTCTGTAACAGTATCCATAGCTGCAGAAGCAATAGGAACGTTAATAGTAATATTTCTAGTAAATTTTGTTTGTATACTTACTTCTCTAGGAAGAACTTCTGAAAAGGCAGGAACTAATAAAACGTCATCGTAAGTTAGTCCTTCTCCTAAAATTTTGTTGTTGTGTGCTGTCATGTTGCAATTAAGATATAATTGCGAGCAAATTTACAATTTATTATTGATTTTATACGTTAATTGTCTGTTAGAATTTTAATTCTAAACCTACATAGTAATTTCTAGGCGCAGAAGGTATAATTCCTGGTCCTGGATAACCTGTTGCTCTTCTTGTAAAATAAGAGTTATCTAATACATTATTAATACCTGTTTCTAACTTAACAAACTTGTATTTATAAGACGTAGAAAAATCTAAAATACTATAGGCAGGTATTTCTCCTGTTACACCACTTAAACTTCCTCCAGTTGCATTTGTAGCGTCAGAAAACTGACGAGATAAATAAGAGTATTGAAGACTCGTTAAAAAATCTTTATAACCAAATCGAATACCTGTTTTTATATTTACATTTGGGATAAATTCAACCTCATTCCCCACCACTCCATTCTTTTCAGAATCTGTATATTCTGAAGTAATAAAAGATGAATTTATAAAATAGTTAAAAACGTAACTAGAATTCATTTTAAATATTTTTTTCATATTGAAATCAATTAAACTTTCAACACCTAAAATTCTTGCATCTCCAATATTATCTCTTTCTGCTTTACCATCTGCTCTTGTGTAAATGTTTATTCTATCATTATAAAACAAACCAAAAACATTAGCATCAAAAGAAAAATAGTTGTTATAATTTCCTCTAAAACCAGCATCTATAGTAAAACCTCTTTCATCTGTAATATCTGGTGAAATTTCAAAAGCAGGATTTGCAGTACTTATATCTGAAAAAGTTACAGAACGATAATTCTGAGAAATATTTCCATAAAACTCTAATGTTCTACTGTATTTATAACTAGTACCTAAACCTAAAAGAATAAAATTTCTTTCATTGGTTTCTTCTTCATCTCTTAAGTTATCATTAATTACATTTCCTGCAGCATCGGTAACAATATCTTTAATAATTTCATCTCTTTTAGTATTAATATATTCTAATCTAAAACCAGGAGTTATAGATAATTTATCATTTACATAAAAAATATTCTCTCCAAATAATGATACATTTAAATTAGGAAACTTACTATTAGACTGTCTAGGGTAATTGGGATATTCATCTAAACGCATTTCAAAATCTGCATCTGAACCATCTGAACCAGGACCTTGCATATTTGTATTATTTGCTTTATAAAACTTAGTTCCAATTAAAAAAGTTGCTTTTTTATTAAATACCTTATAATTGCTTAGCAATCTAGTTTCAAAACCAAAATTTTGAAATGTACCTTTTATTAAATCTCTTTCTGTACCAGGATCTTCTTGGTTTACTCTATTTGTTCTAAAACCAATTGCATCTCTAGAAGCATCTAATCCGAAGAAATTAAAAGAAAAATTAGTCTTTTCAGAGAATTTATGTTCCCATTTTAAGTTATATAAAAACCATTTTACCTGAAACCAATTTCTCTCTCTATTGCTTTGGTAAGGATCTTCGTTAAACATATTATCTGTTAATCCTCCTGCTTGTTGCGCTACATAATCTAAAGCTGTTAACTCTAAAGAAAGTTTACTTTTTTCACTAAATTGATAACCAATATGAGCAAATGCATTTTTAGATTCGAAATTAGAATTTGGTCTAAATCCATCTCCTCTCTTATAGTTTAAAAAAGTGTAATAACTCCATTTTCCTTGTGTATCACTTAAACTTGTAAAGTTTGTAAACAAACCAAAACTACCTGCAGTATTTCTAAAAACTATTTCTTGATTTTTAGTTGGTTTCTTAGTTACAAAATTTACCAAACCACCAAATTGTGTTCCGTATTGTAAAGAAGCTGCGCCTCTAATTACTTGAATTTCTTCTAAACTTTCTGAAGCTGGCGTATAATAACTTTCTGGATATCCTAAAACATCTGCACTAATATCATAACCATTTTGACGCGTATTAAAATTTGCAGTTCTGTTAGGATCTAATCCTCTACCACCAATATTTAATTGCAAACCTGCATCATCATTTTGATAAATATTTAAACCTGCAATTTGGTTAAAAATCTGACGAGCATTATTAGTTGCCAAATTTGCTGTAGATTGATTTACTAAGATTACTTCTGTCTTTTTACCAGCAAAAATAGACGTTCCTTCAACGTCTTTTAAACGTTTTAATTCGAAAACTTTTTCTTTTCTTGCTCTAATTTGAATCTCAGATAAATCTTCAGAAAAACTTTCTAAAGTAACTTTTAAATTAGCAAAATCTTTTAATTGAAGATACATGTTTTTTAAACGAAATTCTTCAACATAGAAAATTAAAGGTAAAGCTGTTTTTTCTGTTGAAAAACTAAACTTACCTAAAATACCAGTTTGCGCTAACAAACCACCAGTTTCATTATAAATCTGAACTTTATTTATAGGCTTATTCTCTTCTGAAACTACTGTTCCAGAAATTTGATATTGACCATAAATACTTAATTGTGAAAATATTAAAAATATAATTAGTATTCTATATTTCATAACTTATATTCCTTTAATTTTTATTTCTGATTGAAATGGAATTATCCATTCTTTATGTTTAAAAGTTCTTTTTTGTTGATATAAATCTACTTTGCTATCTACAAACCTAGTGCTTAATCTGCCATTTAAAGCCACATAACTATCGGCAAAAACACCAATATTTTTATGTCCTTGTTTGGTAAAATGATCTCCCAAAAAATGAGCATATTCTAAAATAAAATCTGGTTGATAACTCATTTGTTTTTCTTGAAATGAAGTTAAAAAATCGACATTATTTACTCTAAAATATTTTCCTGTTTCTAAATCTACAATCTTAAAATTGGTGCTTCCTGCTTTTTCCATTAGCATTACGCGCCAAGAAAAACGATATCCTTCTTCTGTCCAAAATAACTCTCCAGGAAAAGCTAAATAACGCCAAGGAAGTAATATTTGAATTGTAAAAAAAACGGTAAATAAAGCAAGTATTAATTTTCTATTTAATTGTGAATATTGAAATTCATTAACCAATAAAAGTGTTTTCTTAGGTTTTAAAATGTATTTCTTTAAAATATATATAATTTTATGATGCAATTTTGCTTCGAAAAAAATAAGAGCAGAAACAATCATTATAAAAGGAAACATACCTATTGGAAATAAAACTCTTGTAAAAACGTGAAAGAAAACCACGAATAAAAAAGCTAAAAGGCGAGTTCTTTTGTACAACAACAAAAACGGAATTGCCAAATCATACAACATACCAGACCAACTCATTGCAAAATGAAACCAATTCTGTTGCATTAGGTTTTCACCAATAAAAGGTAAATCATATTTTGATGGCAGCCATATTTTTAAAGGCATTGCTCTAAACAACCAGTCTGAATTTAATTTAGCTAAACCAGCATAAAAATATACAATTACTAACAGTAACTTTATACTATCAATAGTCCATTTTGGCACTTGCTTATATTGTTTATTTCTAATAAATCCATCTACAGAAAAGTAAGTATTGGCTGGTAAAAAAATCATTAAAAAACTAAGAATACTTATAAAATAATAATGATTTAAATAGGTAGTCTTGTCCATTAATTCAATGTACAAAAACGATAGAAAAAAGGTAATAATGGCTATTCTGTACTTATAACCAATTGCTACAAAAAGAGCAGAAAAACCACAAATAGCAAACAATACATAGGTGTAATTTCCTATTGGTTTTACAAAATCTAAGCCTAAATAAGAAAAGTGAAATGTTGGTTCTAAGTATAATTTCTCTATCCAGCCATTTGCCCAAAAACGAATAATACTTGCAAACATCATCAACCCAAAAAACAAACGAAATATTGCTAAAGGAGCAGTATCTGTTTGTTCTTTTAAATTATATTTAAGTCTTTGTCTTAACATAAAAAAACCTGATTTTATTGATTGCTCAATAAAAAATCAGGTATTAATTTTTGTTTAAATTATTTTATTAATCACCATCTGCATCAACGTAATCTACATTAATGTTAAAGGCTTGTAACATATCTACTTTTAATAATACAACTACTTTTTGTAACTCGTCATAAGACTTTGTCATTGCTGTATTATCTGTGTTTACTTGTAAAGTAAAACTATTATCTAATTTTTCTACTTCGGCTGTTGCTAAGTTAAACTGGTTGGTAATGCTTGTTGCAATATCTGTTCTTTCTAGATCTATTAAATAATCTTTAAAACTAACACCTATTGTTGTAGATGCATAATGTTTACCTTCAAATAAGTTTTTTACAGCTGTTAAAGCTTCTAAAGCTAATTCTTTAGAAACATCATTTTTATAAAAAGCTTCAACTTTTTCTGGTAAAGGATCTGTAGAAAAATTTCCAGCAGGAATACCTATTTTATTGGCTCTTAAACCTTTTTCAAAATAGAAAATATAATCGTTTATTAATTTATTTACAGCACTTGTTGCATTGTTTGCTGTACTTGTTACAAACGTATTTCTTTGTGTTTTAAAATCTGAAACTACATCTATTGTTAATGTATTCATTTGATTTAAAACGTCTGTAATGTATTTTTTATAATTATCATTATTAGTAGCAGTGGTATACTTCTCTAAAATTTCAGTATCTGTATTTGCAACGCCATGTAATAAATAATCTAATGCAGGAAAACCTTGAGCATCGTGATTATTACTACTATCTAAATTATAAGTGCCATTTGCAATATTATCTTCTACATCTTTTACTGTTAAAGGGTAAATATTCATGTAGAATGAAAACTGAATTTCTTCTGCTTTTCCAATATTAAACATCTCTACATGTTGCCAAGATTTATAAGCAGCTAACCAAGCATCTCTTAAATCTTCTAAAGTAGTTTGTGTAGGATTATTAGTAAATGTATCTCCAATAGATTTTAATGTATTCATTTTAACACTAAAATCTTCGTATGAAGGAATAATAATATTGTCTGCAATATTAATTAACATTGCGTTTCTATTAAAATTATCTGTTTTATCTGGCTCATTTTCAGAAGATGAAGAACAAGCATTAATTGTTAAAACTGATATAAAAAGGAGTAAAAATCTTCTAAACATATTATTTCTATTTATTCTAAATAAAGATACAAAATTAAGAAAAAGCAATCAAAATAGATTGCTTTTTCTTTAATAAATTCATTTATTTTTTACTAAGAACCAGCTTGTTCTACTGTAAAATAAAATTTAGCTGCAATTGCATTAGAAATTTCATCTAAAGTTGTAGATGTTACATCCCAAAAACCATTACCAGCTTGTAAAGTACTCATAAATCCATCTACTTCTGCTTTTGTAAAATAAGCATCTTGAGAATTAGATTTTCTAGTAAATTGTAAACTATATACAAAACCAATACCTTCAGATAAATCATGAAAAGCATCTTGTCTATTAGGTGTTAAAGAACCTTTAGCTTGTTGTAAATAATAAACAGCTCTTATTGCAATAATTTCTGAAATTTTTTCTTTTAAAATTGCTGCTTGTGCATCTCTTGTTACATAATCTTTATTAACAATTGCTGCTCTACCTAACTTAAAAGCATTGTAAATATCTGTTGCAATTGTATTAAAATCTGTATCGGTAGTTACTCTACTTAAATATTTGTTTAAGAAACTATCTTGTACTAAAACAGGAGCAGTTACATCTGGCTCGTTACCATATAAATAACCAAAAGCTTCGTCCCATTTATGTTCCATAGAAGTGTAATTTTTTCCACTTAATAAAACGTCTGCATCATTATCTGAAACATTAGAAGCTTCATCTAAAACGGCAGTACTTAAATAGTTATTTAAGATTTGGTCTACCATTAAAGCACCTATTAAACCTTTATTAATTATTTGATTATACTCTAAACCTTTTTCGTTTATATGTCTTGTAGATCCACCACCAGATTCTTGAATTTTACCTGCAACTCCTGCAGAAGCATCTACATCCCAATTAGGAAAAACATCATTTACTTGTGCTGCAATCCAATTATCAAATTGTGCTTTTATTGCTGTAGCATCTGTTGTATTACTTGCAAAGAAATCTGTAGAAGCAGCTGTTTTACTTCTAATGTTTTTTGATGATGCATTTAAAGTTGCATCAGAAAAGTTATTTTCTCCTTCAGTATGTGCAAACTTTGCATTTAATGTAGCTACTGTTTCTGATGTATTGTTAAGAGCAGAAATAAACTCTCCTCCCATTTTAATTCTTGTAGTTTGTCCATCAAAACTAACAGAAGTAGTTCCGTTTCTTTCAAATTTATAAGTTGAAGGAGCAATTGTACCTATTTCTTCTTTGTTGTTATTATCACAAGAAATTATTGACACAGCAAGAGCTAAAGTTAAAAGTACTTTTTTCATTTTTATTTAGATTAGTTTAAAATAGTGTTTTAATTTTTGTGCAAATATACTATTCAAATTAACTTCAGCAAAGCTTATTTAGAATAAATTAAAATAATATTTTAATAAAAATGTAATAGACTTAAAATGAATTAGATAAAATTATTGTTTTAGGAAACCAACAACAGCTTTTCTAATATCTACAGAAACCTCATTAGCCTTAGGATGGTAAATAGATAACACGTCTTTACTTTTATCAGAAAGAAAAGGAATATCGAAGCCTTTTAACAGATAATCTGAAAAAGCAACAGTATAAATTTTATTAAGATCTAAAGGTTTCTTCGAAATGAACCAAGTATTTTCTTTTAGAATAATATTATGTCTATGCAAATAAGCACCTGTACCAACAGCTAATTTACCATAATCTAAAACACGTTTTAAGAGCCTACCTCTAATTTCTACTTTTAAAATTGCGCCTCCATAAGGTAATACTCTAAAAATGTCTACTGGTGTAATATTGCCAACTAATTGGTCGTCTATTCTAATAGACCCACCATTTACTAATGCAGCATCTACTCTATTATTATAAGCAAAAGACATTGCTTTGGTTACAACTTTACCTAAATTGGTTTGTTTACTTCTAATAGGGGTATCTCTACCATCTAAAGGAATAGTTGCGTTAAAAATAACTTCTTCAGGATTTTTAATTACTTCTTTAATTTGAATATTTAAAATATCTTGCCATTTACTAACAATTTCTCCTACTTGTTCATCTTCTTTTATTGAAGAGTTAACTTCTTTTAATTCAGATTTAACAACTACCTTTTTTGTTTTCTTATCAAATGAAATTCTATGAATATAAACAGTTTTTGCATTAGCATCTGCTTTAGAGATCTGAACATTTCCAACAAAGTTATTACTATTTGTATGTTCATGACCCCCCATTATTAAAGGTACATTTGGTAACAATTTTGCTATTCTTTTATCATTTGTTAATTTAACGTGTGTTAAACCAAATACTACATCTACACTATCTTTTATTGCAGCATAAGAAGCCTTAGCTTTTACAAACATATTTCCATATTCTACGTAATCTTGTGGATTAGAAGGAATGCATACACTAATAAAACCTATTTTTATTTTAGTACCATCTTTATCTGTAAATTCTTTTATAAAAGTTTCATTTACATATTGTTTCTTATTCTCTACTTCTTTGTAAAAAGGAATTGATTCGTTTTTTGTTCTTAATTTAACGTTAGCAGAAATCCAAGGAAATGTACTTTCATTTAATCTATCTTGAAGTTCTTCTTTTGAAACATCAAATTCATGATTTCCAAAAGCAACTAAATCAAACTTCATGGCATTCATAACTTCTACCATTTGTTTACCTTTCACTCTTTTTCCATCTACTTTTATAGTACCCAATAAAGATGGATTCAGAAAATCTCCTGCCATAAAAAGCATCGTATTTTCATTTTCCTTTAATAAATCTTTATGAATAGTTTCTACTCTTGCCATTCCACCAAACTCACCACCTTGTATTGGTGCAATCTCGTAAACGTCATTTATTTGTAAGAATGTAAAGTCTATCTTATTGTTATCTGTAATTGTTTGCTTTGTTGAAGAACAAGCTAATAATAAGTTAATTGAGACAAGTAATAGCAGTGTTTTTTTTAAATTCATTTAAAAACGATTAAAATAAATATTAAATTATTTAGAAAATTGATTGTAATATTAAATTTTAAAAATTAATTGAACGTTAATATAAAGCATCTTTTTATAGATACTAAACAGAAAGATAACAGTATAATTTTTAAATTTAATTTATTGGTCTTTTAAATTAAAGACAAAAACACTCTAGGGAAAGTTTAACAAATGTAATATTCATTATAGACAAGAACAATAATTAATTATAAAATTAAATAAAAGTTTCTAATGCTTTATTGTAAGCACTCTCAAAGCTCATTGGCTTTATATTTGTATATGCTTTTTCTGCAGTAAAATAAGACAATAACTTTTCTGTTGGCATGTTACCAGTTAAATCATCTTTTGCCATTGGGCAACCTCCATAACCTTTTATTGCACCATCAAATCTATTGCAACCAGCTTTAAATGCTGCGTTAACTTTTTCGTGCCATTTATCTGGAGTAGTGTGTAAATGCGCACCAAATTCAATTTTAGAATATTGTGGAATTAAGTTAGAAAATAAATATTCTATAACTTCTGGAGTAGAACTACCAATAGTATCTGAAAGCGATAAAATTTTAACACCCATTTTAGACAATTTCTCTGTCCACTCACCTACTATTTCTACATTCCAAGGGTCTCCATAAGGATTTCCAAAACCCATAGATAAATACGCAACAACTTCTTTATTAGATTTGTCTGCAATATTTAAAATTTCATCTAAAGTTTCTATAGATTCTGCGATTGTTTTATGTGTATTACGCATTTGAAAATTCTCTGAAATAGAAAAAGGATATCCTAAATAGTCTATTTCTTCAAAAACAGAAGCATCATTTGCTCCTCTAACATTTGCTATAATTGCCAATAACTTACTTTCTGTTTTAGATAAATCTAACTTTTCTAAAACAGCTGCAGTATCTCGCATTTGAGGTATTGCTTTTGGTGAAACAAAGCTACCAAAATCAATAGTATCAAACCCAACTTTTAATAGTGAGTTTATATACAATGCTTTTTGTTCTGTTGAAATAAAATGAGATTTTATTCCTTGCATTGCGTCTCTAGGACATTCTATTATTTTGACTTTTTTCATCTATTCAAAGATAAAAAAACAAACTGATTTCTGTGTTAATTTTAAATTGAATATTACATTGTTTTCAATAAATTTGCATTCTAAATGAAACATCGCAAATTAGTACTTCCAATAATAGTAATTTCTCAATTTTGCTGCACCTCTTTGTGGTTTGCAGGAAATGCTGTGTTAAGTGATTTAGTTTCAAATTTTAACCTAGCAACCAATGCTTTAGAAAACTTAACTTCTGCTGTACAATTTGGTTTCATTATAGGTACCTTATTATTTGCACTGTTTACAATCTCAGACAGGTTTTCACCATCCAAAGTCTTTTTTGTGTGTGCAATTTTGGGTGCAATATTTAATTGTTGCTTAATTTTAGAAACAAATACATATACAAGCTTATTATTACTCCGTTTTTTAACAGGATTTTTCTTAGCAGGAATTTATCCTGTAGGAATGAAAATTGCAACAGATTATTATGATAAAGGTTTAGGGAAATCTTTAGGTTTTTTAGTTGGTGCTTTAGTTTTAGGAACAGCTTTACCACATTTATTAAAAGATAGTATGCAATCTTTTTCTTGGGAAACAGTAATTATTTTTATTTCTATTTTAGCTTCTTTTGGAGGAATTTTATTAGTATTATTAGTACCAAATGGCCCTTACAGAAAAAAAGGAACTTCTTTAGATTTGGGAATTTGTTTTAAGGTTTTTAAAAACATAAAATTTAGAAAAGCAGCTTTTGGTTATTTTGGACATATGTGGGAATTGTATACTTTTTGGGCATTTGTGCCTATTATATTAAAAACTTATGCCAATTCATATGTTAATATAGATTTTAACATACCTCTACTTTCTTTTTTTATAATTGCAATTGGTAGTATTTCTTGTGTTTTAGGAAGTTATTTAGCTGAAAAATTTGGGACAAAAAAAATAGCATTCTTAGCACTATTACTTTCTTGTATTTGTTGTCTAGTAGCACCATTCTTTTTTATGATAGAAAATGAAGTCACTTTTATTCTGTTTTTACTTTTCTGGGGAATGGTTGTAATTGCAGATTCACCTTTATTTTCTACTTTAGTCGCACAAAATGCTCCTGAAAAAGACAAAGGAACTGCATTAACCATTGTAAATTGTA
>CAXBIR010000064.1:0-18486 GCA_963975825.1 uncultured Polaribacter sp. | reverse complement strand
AAACCAACTCCATTTGGCGCAACAACTCCTAAACCTGTAATTACAACTCTTTTTTTCATTTTTTATTTGGCGATTATCATTCCAGAAATGGTTCCTCTACAAACCAATTCATTTTTAGAGTTTAACATCTTTACTTTGCATTTTAGTTTATTAAATCTAAAATATTCTTTCTCTGAAATTACAGTTACTTTCTCTTTTGGTAACACAGGTAAAAAGAAATCTATTTGGTTAGAAGTTAAAGCAATTTGTGGTTTTTTGTCTTCGGATGAAACGTGATCTTCCAAAAGAAAAACTCCTAAACAAACAACACCAATTTGCGCCATTGTTTCTGTTAAAATAACACCTGGAGTAATTGGATTATTTTTAAAATGTCCTTCATAAAAAAACTCGTCTTCTCTATAAGTATAATTTCCAGTAATTCCGTTTTTTGAAATTTCTGTGAGTTCATCAACAAACAAAAATGGTTTTTTGTAAGGTAATAATTTTATGATTTTAGCTGAATTCATTCTTAATACATTGTGTTTGGATTCGCAGATTTTTTTGGAATTTGCTGAATTGCATCCCAATGTTCACATATTTTACCATTTTTATCAAACCTAAAAAAATCCATTGTTACATATTGATCATTTTCTGGCCAAATTTGATGTGTATGTAAAGACACTAAATCGCCTTCTGCAATACATCTTACAAATTCAATTGACTTTTTGGGATACTCACTTTGCATCCTTTCAAAATAATTAATAAAACCTTCTAAGCCATCTGAAACATCTGGATTATGCTGGATATATTCGTCTCCAACATAATTTTCTACTGCCTTTTTTGGGTTTCCTTCATAAGCAGTTTTATAAAAAGCTATCGCATTTTTTTTATTTTCTTCTAAGCTCATTCAACATCATTTAATAAATTAAAAAAAATCAGACTATTACCATTCCAACAAAATTCTTTGTGCAGAAAATCCAGGACCAAAACTTAACATAATTCCTCTTTCTCCTTTTGCTGGGTTTCTATCCATAAATCTTTCTAAAACGTATAAAACTGTAGCACTAGACATATTTCCGTACAAACGTAAAACCTCTTTTGTATCGTCTATATTTTTACCTAAAACACCAAATAATGCTTCTACTGTTTGTACAATTTTCTTTCCTCCAGGATGAAAAATTAAATGGTCTATATCATCAATTTTTAAGTTGTTTTTCTCTAAAAAGGGATGAATTATTACTGGAAAATGATCTGATATTTTCTGAGGAACTTCTTTATCTAAAATCATTTGTAAACCAGTATTCACCAATTTAAAACCCATCATGTTTGTAGCATCATAAAAATGATACATAGCTTCGTCTATAATTTTGGGTCCTTTATCATCTTCAAAAGAAGATAAAATAACAGCAGATGCTCCGTCACCAAAAATAGCTGCAGAAACAATATTTGTCATAGAATAATCTTCTAACTGAAATGTGGCTGTTGGTGCTTCTACCGCAATTACTGCAGCTCTTTTATTAGGATTCGATTTAAGGAAATTTTTTGCATAAATAATACCCGAAACTCCTGCTGCACAGCCCATTTCTGTAACTGGTAAACGCACAATATCTTGTTTCATTCCTAGTGAATTTATTAAATACGCGTCTACAGAAGGAATCATAATTCCGGTACAACTTACCGTAATTATATAATCTATATCTGTGGGTTTTAAACTAGCTTTATCTAAAGATTTTTTTAACGATTTTTCTGCCAATTGTACAACTTCTCTAGCATAAATATCATTTTTTTCTTCAAAAGAAGTAGCAGTAAAAACTTCTTCAGGATCCATTATAGAATACCGCTTATCTACTGCAGCTCCTTCAAAAAGTTTAATAACTTTTCTCTGAAAACGGGTATCTTGATCTTGCATCCATAATTTTACAAACGGAATAATATCTTTAGTTTCTCTATAATATTTTGGTAGTTGCTTTGCAACCGATGTTATTTTTACAGCCATTTATTTTTTTATTATCCAAAGAAAACGAAATGCCCATTTCCATGAAATTCTTGGTGTTACTTTTATTTGTTTAGAAATATTTTCTAAATCTTTTCGTTTAAAGCCTCGTAAAACTGAGGTTAAACCATCTTCAATAATCATTTTATTAGAAATAAAAATAGATAATAACATAAATAAATAATACGCTAATTTATGCCTGTGTAAATCATTTACAACAATTCCTATTTTTGCAGATTTTAGTGAATTTCCTAAAAAAGAAACCAGTTCTGGCTCTTTAAAATGATGTAAGAATAAAGTTGCTAAAACCACATCGAACTTTCGTTTTTTAAATTCCTCAGAAAAAATATCTTGTGTTTCAAAAGACAATTCTGGGTAATTTACAGACAATTCATTTGCATAATCTATAGCTGTTGGGTTTGCATCTACACCTATTAATTTAAATTTATAATTGTTTTTTCTACCAAATTTAGCAACATCTCTTAAAATATCTCCATGGCCACAACCTACATCTATAATTGTAATTTCTTTATCTCTTGGTTGGTTTTTTAAAATAGATTTTAAACCATTTACAGTAACTTTATTACCACCTAACCACCTGTTTATATTCTCTAATTTATCTAAAGTATCGCGTAATAAATCGCCACCAATAGAAAAATCATCCATTAGTTCTTCTTTATCTGTTCGTTGTTTTGTGCTTATGAAAAAATCCATTAATTTTCTATTGGTTTTCCGTGAGTTTGTTTAATAATTATGGGTAATAAAAAAGGAATTTTCTTTAAAATTGATAGTAAAAGTGAAGCAATTTTGTCTTTTCTAAACAACATTGCAATAAAATGACCCGTTTTTAAACGCCATTTAAATTGCTGATTCCACTGTCTAATATAACGTTTTTCAAGGTCTTTTCTTGTTACAACTTCATCATTCATGTAGTTTAGAATCAATTTAGACGCAATTTGTGCAGATTGTATGGCCATACTCATTCCGTTTCCACAAAGTGGATGAATCATTCCTGCAGAATCGCCACACATTATTATATGATTTTCTACTGGTTTTTTGGTCTCAAAAGAAATCTGACTAATAGAAAGTGGCTTGTTCCAAATTGGTTTAGAATCTCTAAAAATTTCTTTTAGAAACTTGTTTTTAAAAACTACATTTTCTTGAAAATCTTCTATGTTTTTATACTTTTTAAAGGAAGAAAAATTAGTGATATAACACAAATTAATTGCATTATTTTCTACTTTAGAAACCCCACAATAACCACCTTTAAAATTATGAAGTGCCACTAAATTATCTTGAAAATTACCTTTTACATGTATTTTAACACCTAAATAAGGCGATTTCTTTTTGATAAAATCTCTATCTAATTTTAGGTCTAATACAGAGCGCTTTCCAAAAGCACCAATACAAATTCTAGATTGATAACTTTTATTTTCTTTGGTTTCAATGGTAAAAAAATCTTCTTTAAAATCTACATTTAAAACCAAATCTTGTAAAATAAACACGCCATTTTCTTTGGCCTTTTCCGATAAAATATAATCTAATTTGTAACGAGAAATTCCAAAGCCGCCTAAAGGTAATTTTGCAGTAATTAATTTATTTTTTGTGGTTGATAATTGAAAGTTATCAATTTTTATGGCACCAAAATTAAACGGATTAATATCTAAATATTTTAAATAGGGCAATACTTCATTCGAAATATATTCGCCACAAACCTTGTGTTTTGGATATTCATTTTTTTCTATCAGTAAAACTTTTTTTCCGAATTTAGACAAATTGATTGCATTGCATAATCCTGCTAAACCTCCACCAATTATTACAATTTCAAAATTTTTATTCATCTAATAAGTTTGCTAATTCTTTACCCACTAAACTTCCAATAGCAACGCCCATTCCGCCCAAACGAACTCCACAAAAAACATTATTTGAAATTTGTTTTACAATTGCTTTTTTCTGCCCTTTTAAATTTTTAAAGCCTACGCCCATAATTCCACTCCAACGATGCTCAATTTCAAAATCTGTGTTTGGTAAAATAGTTTCTTTTAAAATACTTTCTAATGTATTCTGAATAATGTCTGTTTGACCAAATAAGTTAGTTTCTTCCGTTTTAAAATCTAGGTTTCTTCCACCACCAAACAAAATTCTATTATCAATATTTCTGAAATAATAATAGCCTTTATCTAGGTGAAAAGTACCTTTTATATGTAAATTATTAATAGGTTTTGTTATTAAAACTTGTGCTCTTGCAGGTTTTACTTTTTCTTTTAGTAAACTACTAGCAAACCCATTGGTAGCAATTAGTAATTTATCTGTTTTAAAGGTAATTTTATCAGTTTTTACTTCAACGTTATTATTAATTTCAGCAAAAGCTTCAACAGAAATATTGTTTAAAATTTTAATGCCTAATTTTTGAACTTTATGTAATAATTGAAAAGCCATTTTACCGGTATCAATTTGTCCTTCAAAATTATTTACAAGATAATGTTTGTGTATATTTTGAAATTTAAAAGTGTTCTCTGAAGTAGAAAAAACATCAGCATTAAAAATAGGTTTTAAGAGTAGATTAATTTCATTTTTTTTAGAAATACAAGCTTCAAAAAAAGCTTCATTTTCACACAGCTCAAAACCTTTATTTTGCTGAAAATTGATGTTTTTATCTCCTAAATTATTTCTTAATAACTGTAAACCTTTCCAGCGTTTATCTACCAAATTATAAACCTCTTCTGTTGTGTGAGAGCTTAAATCGTCTATTAATTCAGATAAGCTTCCAAAACAAGCAAAACCAGCATTTTTAGTACTTGCTCCTTGAGGTAACATTCCTTTTTCGAGAATTAAAATATTTGCTTTTGGGTGTTGTTTCTTTAGTTCTAAAGCGCAATTTAAACCCACAATTCCGCTACCAACAATTGTAAAATCTATGTTGGTAAACCATTCTTTTAATTCCCAATAACTGTAATTCATTTACACGTTTTTTTCGAAGCAAATACTGTTTTCCATTCCAATGTATTGTCCGTAATTTTCTATTACTTTATAATTGCATTTTTTATAAAATTTAACAGCTGCTTTTTGTCTTTTTCCAGTTTCTAAAACACACTTTTTAAAACCCAGTTCTTTCGTCCAAATTTCTAATTCTGCTATTAATTTCTGTGCAATTCCAATACCTCTTTGTGTAGTCGAAACATACATTCTTTTAATTTCCATAGAAGTATCGTTTAATTTTTTAATGGCACCACAACCAACAGCAACATTATTAATGTATACTACAACTACATATTTTATAACGTCTATATTGTTGTATTGATTGTAGAAATCATGCTCATCTTCATCTGTAATTTTTAAATAAGCATCTAATTCTACTATTAAGTTAATAAAATCTATGTTTTCTGAATTGGTTCTAATAATTTCTGTCTTCATTTTATAAATTAATCTTCATTAAAACGACCTTTTTCCTTAAATTCTAATTTTAACTGAACCCAAACAGGTTCTTTAATTTCTGTATTTAAATTCCCAAAAGAAAGCCCTAATAATCTTACAGAGTTTGGTAGTTCATCTTGAAATAATAGCTCTTTTACCACAGGAAAAAACTCACTTTTTTTCTGCATAAAATGCATTTTAGTTTTACTTCTTGTCTGTTGTGTAAAATCTGAATACTTAATTTTTAAGGTAATTGTTTTTCCTTTTGTTTCAGACTTTAGCATGCGTTTTTCTAACTCGTCTGCAATTTTTTCTAAACGTTCTAACATAAAAATTTCCGAAGAAATATTCTCGCTAAAAGTTCTTTCTGCAGCAATAGATTTTCTTATTCTATTAGGTTTTACTGCACTGTTATGAATGCCACGAACAATATTATAATAATGTGCGCCAGATTTTCCGAAGAATTTAACCAACTCTTCTAATGTTTTTTTCTTTAAATCGTTTCCTGTAAAAATGCCCAAATTATACATTTTTGCTGCAGTAACTTTACCAACTCCGTAAAATTTATTTACGGGTAACTCTTCTAAAAACTGAATTACTTCATCTGGATGTACTGTTTTTTGGCCATTGGGTTTGTTAATATCTGAAGCAACTTTAGCAATAAATTTATTTATAGAAATTCCTGCAGAAGCTCTTAAACCAGTTTCTTCGAAAATGCGTTCTCTAATTTCTCTAGCAATGTCATTAGCAGAAGAATTGCCTTTTTTATTTTCTGTTACATCTAAATAAGCTTCATCTAAAGAAAGTGGTTCTACCAAGTCTGTATACTCGTAAAAAATTTCTCTAACTTTTGCAGATATTTCTTTATATCTCTTAAAATCTGAATTTACAAATATTAAATGTGGGCATTTTTGCTTTGCCAAAGTACCACTCATTGCAGATTTTACACCAAATTTTCTAGCTTCATAACTGGCTGCAGAAATAACACCTCTTCTGCCTTCGCCACCAACTGCAATAGCTTTTCCTCTTAATTCAGGATTATCTAATTCTGCCACAGATGCATAGAATGCATCCATATCTACATGAATTATTTTTCTGAAAGGAGGTTGTAAATTCACTAATAATTGTTAGATAATTCAGTTAAAACGGTAATTGCTTTTTCAGCATCTTTTGTGTCTACAAAAATATGATCATGATAAAAACCAGCTACAACATTGCAGCTTATTTTACTCTTTGTTAATGCCGTTGAAAATGCCGCAGTTAAACCCACAGCTTCTAATGAAGAATGAATTTCTAAAGTAATCCAAGAGCTTGTAAATTGATACGATAACTTTAAAGCATCTGCTTTATTTTTCTCTAAAACAATAGTAATACCTTCTTTTTCCTTAAACTCGAATAATGTATCTTTTCTTAAAACCTTATCTAAGTTAGAAACTGAAGCAAAAACATATTCTCCTGAATTTAAAACAGGTTTCATTTCTGCTAAAAGTCTTTCTAAATCTTTTTCTCCACTCATGTTATATTGTTTTGATGATTAACCAAAAATACAAAAAAGAAATAGGTTTATTCATTCAAAAAAACAATAGCAGATTGTATTGTTTCTTCTAATTCTGTGGATAAAACATCCTTTTTCCAAGGATGAGAAACATTAAAAACATGGTTTGCATTTTTGATAATTTTATATGCACTTTTAGGATTCCAATTATGTAAGTTTTCAGCTTCATTAATAAATACAGAAGCATCTGCATTTCCATGAATTATTAACTGTGGAATTTTTAAATTTTGAACAGCTTTTTTAATATTTAGTCTGTCTTCGTTTTTAATAAAATCTTCGTAAAATTGATAAAAATGAGGCATATTTTGCTTCGTTCTTCCATTTAAAACATATTTTACACCTTCTTTTTTCCATTGTTCTAAATCGCCAATAGTAGAAGATCTTTTTGCAAAATCGCAAACACTTGCTAACGTAATTACCTTTTTTACTCTAGCATCTTCATTTGCTTTTAATAATACAATTCCTCCACCTCTGCTATGTCCAATAATAGAAATATCATTAGTATCAACTTCATTTTTAAATTTTTCTTCGGATGAAATCCAATCTATAACATTTTCTAAATCATCTAGTTCTTTAGTGTAATTATTGTTTCCAAAAGCTTCTAAATCTGGAAAATCAATGGGGTTTTCAGCTGTACCTCCATTATGAGAAAAATTAAATTTAATAAAGAAAAAACCTGCTTTAGCAAAAGATGTTGCCATTAAATTCCAAGCGCCCCAATCTTTAAAACCTTTGTAACCATGACAGAAAATAACTATTTTTTTAGCTTTATTATTATCTTCATAAAAAACATCTGTTACTATTGGTTTGCTGTGTTTTCCTTTAACAATTAGGTTTTTAATTTCTTTCATCTATTGTAAGTTATATTACAAATTTAAGAAATGTAATCAATGCAAAACCTGCCGTAATAAAACTTAATAACAAATTTATATTATTGGTTAAATTACCTGTTTTTTGCTGAATGTATTTTGCAAATCTGCCGTATAAATATAGAATAAAACACGTACCAACTACAGAACCAAATACAAAAAATAATGTTGAAGCAATATCGAAACTAAAACTATTAAATGCCATTAAAAATACTGCTGTGCCACAAAAAAAAGGAATTGCAAACATGTTTAATAAAGACAGAATAACACCTGTAAAAAAGGAGTTTTTTCGTTTAATTTTTAATTGCTTTTTTTCTTTCTGATTCTGTTTGTAAAAATAAATCGATAAGAAAATAAGGACAACAATACCTAACTTCTCTAAAATATCTAACAGTTTTGGGTTTTCTAAAATGTATTCTATCGTATAAATAGACACATAAACTTGAATAAAAACAACCAAAGAAACACCTAACGTAAACTTCGTAAATTCTCTTTTATTTGCATCTAAACTAATTTTTAAGGCAGTCATGTTTAACACACTTGGTAACGTGTATCCTAAAAAGGAAAAAACAAACCCAAAGAAAAATAGCGAAATCATGTTATTTTATTTAGTAACAATTCTGTCGAAATTTATTTACAAAAATTACTTTAGAATATTAAAATAAGAGTTTTACAAGCGAAAAAACAGCTACAAAACCGGTTAAAATAGCTAAAATAATATTGATGTCTTTTGTTAGTTTTCCTGTTTTTTTCTGAATAGTTTTAGCAAACTTGCCGTATAAAAAAAGAATGTAAAACGTACCTATTGCAGAGCCTATTGTAAAAAATAAAACAACAATTTTAGTGAAATTAAACAAATTATATGAATCTAATAATATTACAATTCCAACAAAAAAAGGAATTGAAAACATGTTTAAAAGCGCTAAAGTAACTCCTGTTAAAAAAGAGTTTTCTTTCTTAGAAGAAATTGCTTCTACTTTTATTTTACTCTTTTTAGATTCTCTATAAAAATAATAAGAGAGTAGAATAAAAATAAAGATTCCAGATTTTTCTAAAGTTTCTAAGATTTTTGGGTTTTCTGCAATGTATTTTGTTAAAATAACTGCAATTATAACTTGTGGTATTACAACTAAAGAAACTGCTAAAGCATATTTATTAGATGCTTTCTGTCCTTTCTCTAAACTTATTTTTAAGGCAGTCATGTTTAACATACTAGGTGTTATAGAACCTGTAAAAGAGAAAAAAAAGCCGAAAAATAAAAGTAATAATAAATTCAATTCTAATTATTTGTACAGCAAATATACTAGATTTCCTATTGCTACAATACCTGTTAAAGCACCTAAGATAAAATCCATTTTGGTAGCGATGTAGGTTAATTTATGTTCTATTTTACTGGCAACAATAGCATACAAAGAATATAATGTAAAAGATCCTAAAGTAGAACCTATAGAAAAGTAAAAACCGTTTAAGTATGAATATTTAAAATATTCTAATCCTATTAAAAGAGAAATAGTGGTAAAATAAAACGGAATTGCAATTGTGTTTAAAAGAGACATTCCTATACCGTGAAAATAAGCTTTAGATTTTTCTATTTCTACCTTTTTTTCTTTCTTTTTTGAAGTAAAATGCAATCTAAAAAAATTGATAGATAGCAGAAATAGAAAACCTGTTCCTATTTTTTGAAGTAAAGTAATATATTCTGAATTTTTCATTAGAATACTAGACAAATAAGCGCCAATATTAGCTTGAAAAAACAAAACGGTAGCGAAACCACCAATTAAATAAAAAGCAGCTTTTTTACCGCTTCTTAGGCTAAATTTTACAACAGTTAAATTTAAAAAACTTGGTGTTATGCTACCAGTAGCAGCAATAACAAAACCTAAGATTAAACAGATAAAAAAATTCATACTTTTATATTATACTTGCAAAAAAACAAAAAAACGCGTCAAAAGATTGACGCGTTTCATTTTTATAATAACTTATAAGAGTTCTTCTTAAATAACACCTTGGTCTAACATTGCATCTGCAACTTTAATAAAACCAGCAATATTTGCTCCTTTTACGTAGTTTATATAACCATCTTCTTCTGTACCAAACTTTAAACAAGCTGTGTGAATAGAATGCATTATTTGATGTAATTTAACATCTACTTCTTCTTTAGTCCAGTTTAGTTTCATTGCATTTTGAGACATTTCTAAACCAGAAACACCAACACCACCTGCATTTACTGCCTTACCTGGTCCGTATAAAATTTTAGCATTATGAAACTCATGAATAGCTTCTGGAGTACAACCCATATTAGAAACCTCTGCAACATATTGTACACCGTTTTCTATTAATTTTGCTGCATCTTCTCCGTTTAACTCATTTTGAGTTGCACAAGGCATTGCAATATCACATTTTACATTCCAAGGTTTTTCATTTGCATAAAAAACTGCTTCTGGAAATTCATCAACATATGGAGAAACAATATCATTGTTACTTCCTCTTAATTGTAACAAGTAATCTATTTTATCTTCATCCAATCCTTTCTCATCATAAATATATCCATCAGGACCAGATATAGTAACTACTTTACCACCTAATTCTGTAATTTTTAAAGCTACACCCCAAGTTACGTTTCCAAAACCTGAAAGCGCAATTGTTTTCCCTTTAAAATCATCATTTTTAGTTTCTAACATCTCTTTTGTAAAGTAAACTCCACCGAAACCTGTTGCTTCTGGTCTAATTAAGCTTCCTCCCCAATTTAAACCTTTACCAGTAAAAACACCTGAGTTTTCTTGTTGTAGTTTCTTAAACATACCATACATAAACCCAATTTCTCTAGCTCCAGTACCAATATCTCCTGCAGGTACATCTGTACTTGGTCCAATAAACCTCCATAGTTCTAGCATAAATGCTTGACAAAAACGCATAATTTCGGTGTCAGATTTTCCTTTAGGATTAAAGTCTGATCCTCCTTTTCCACCTCCCATTGGTAATGTGGTTAATGCATTTTTAAATATTTGTTCAAACCCTAAAAACTTTAAAATACTTAAATTTACACTTGGGTGTAATCTAATACCTCCCTTATAAGGACCAATTGCATTATTAAATTGTATTCTGTGTCCTAAATTTACTTGTACATTTCCTGAATCATCAATCCAAGAAACTCTAAACGTTAAAATACGATCTGGCTCTACTAAACGCTCTATAACTTTTGCCGCTTCATATTGTGGGTTTTCATTATAAATTGTTTCTATAGATTCTAAAACTTCTTTAACAGCCTGTAAATATTCCTTTTCATTAGGATGTTTAGCTTCTAGGTTTGTTAAAATTTCTGTTACATTCATATTAATATAATTAACATCTATTATATAGAATAATTTTAAGAACAAAAATACGTTTTTAAAATTGATTTCTGAACAACATATTTGGTTGTCTTTTTAAGGTTTAACAAAAAAATTAACCTTTTTTACGAATATGAAATTTATAGAAATATTTAAAGCGTATTTTTTATTATAAATACATTTTACATAAACCCTTCTGGTGGTAATTCTTCTTCAGTATTTTCTTTGTTTATATAAATATCTTCTAATGAAATACCAGCTTTAAAAATTGCTGCTTTATTATTTGTTCCATCTACAACTGCTGTAAGTGGACTTTTAAAAGAAATATGCCTTAAATATGAATCTTCATACACTGCTTCTTTTTCATTTAAATAATCTACATCAAAAAAACCATCATTTATAAAAGGGTTTATGGTTAAATAGCCCACTTTAAATGAGGTTAAATTTTGAAAAAAATGAGTTCCTTGACTTGGGTCTATTCTAAAATCTTGTAAACCAGATTCTATTATAATTTTTGCTGCAGAAATCTGAGACCAAAGTACAGGGATTCCTAACCAAGAATCGCTAGAACCCCAACGTCCTGGACCGACTAAAATATAAGGTTTGTCTGCTGCAACAAATTTTTTATTAATGGCTTCTACTGCTTTTGCTATTTCTCTTGTATTGGCAGAATTAAATGTTTCTGGCTTTACATAAACTACATCACAAATGTTTTCATATTTACCGTTTCCTAAGGCAGATTCAGAATAAATTATAGTTTCTGAAATGTCTAATTTTTCGGGTAATTTACTTACTGTTTCTACACTTTCTACAATAGGTCTTATTTGTAAAAAACTAAATTCTTTTGGTTTTCCTTTAGGGACATCTAGTTTTACGGCAAACTCAATTTCAATTGGGTTTCGCATTTCTCGTTGTCCAATTCGTAACAGTTCTTGTAAAATTTCTGGTAATGGAAACGTGTTATACTTTAAAATATTATCAAACGTAATTACGCGAATACCATCATGCATAACACCTGGTCTAATAGAGTTGTTTTGTAAATCATAAGTAGATGCTACAAACTTTAAAGAACCATGATTTTCTGCTTTTCTAATAGTTACTTTCTTCTTATTAACACCTTCACTTGTAGATGCTTTATAACTATTTGGATCTAGATCTAAACCATAAAAATATTGTTGTGTATTCCTTTGAGTAGAACCTGGGGAAGACAATTGTAATACTTTTTTAGGATGATATGGTGAAAAACGTAAAGATTGCCCTCCACCTACAATTATTTCACCCAAACCTAATGCAATATTAGCAATTCCTTCATTTGGTTTTTCTTCACCAATTGGATAAAAATTAATAGAACGTGCTACTCCAGATATGTTAGGATAATACACGTCTTGGTATTGTTTACCTGTAACTTCTTGCAAAATTACAGCCATTTTATCTTCTTCTATTGTATGTGCTATGGCTTTTAAATATGTTTTACTGTTTTCGAAGAAAGAAGATGCCATAACAGATTTTACTGCATTAGAAACCATTTCAACTTTTTTATCTATATCTGAATTAGGAATCATGTAGGTTGAAAAAACCCCTGCAAATGGTAAATAATTAGAATCTTCTAAAATACTAGAAGATCTTACTGCTATTGGGCATTGGGTTGTTTTTAAAAATGCTCTTATATCTTCTAAAGCCCATTCTGGTAGATCTTTTGAAATAAATTCTGCTAATATTTTTTCATCATCTGAACATTCTGCTGCAAATTTAATTAGTTTGTGTGTATCTATAAATTGATCAAAAACATCTGTACTTATTACAACAGTTCTTGGTATTGTAATACTTACATCTTCATATTTATTATATAAATTATTACGTTTTAAAAAGGAATCTATAAAAGCCAAACCTCTTCCTTTTCCTCCTAAAGCGCCTTCTCCAATTCTTGCATATCTAACAAATTCATCATACTTTAATTTGTTAAATTTTACAATTACACCTCTAGACCTATATGTTCTATAAAGTTTAATAGCGTTGTTTAAAAATTCTCTTATTTGATTACTGTTTTCAAATTCATCATATTCTATAGTACTTAATAAATCTGCTAAAGGAAAAAGTGCTCTAGATTTTAACCATTTAGAAAACTCGCTTCTTGTTGCATGATAAATTAAACAGTCTTCTGTAACAATTTTTATTGCTTTTTGAAATTCACTTAAATCTTTAACAACTGCTAAGACTTTCATTTGTGTAGGATCCCAAAATTCAAAATCTCCAAAAGCAAAATATTTAACTATATAATTTCTTATATCTACCCCTAATGTTTCAGAATGTTTGTATAAAAATTTTCCTTTAAGTTCTAAAGCTCGTTTTTCATTATTAGCATCTGAAGATTGAATTAAGAATGGAAAATAACGTTTATAATTTCGTACATAATTTAAAAATAAAAAACCAGCTTCTTCATTTCTAACTCCGTCTTTAAAGTAATTAACATCAGATATTACACCTAATAAATTATCTCTGTAGGTGTCAAATAATTCCATTCCCTCTTCATATGTTGTGGCCAACAAAATCTTTGGTCTACCTCGCATTAAAAGCATTTTTCGATGCTCATTTAACCCTTCAGACATTATCTGTTGAGTTTGTTTAAGAATAACTTTATAAATAAGAGGAATATATCTTGAATAAAATTTAAGAGAATCTTCAACTAACAAAATAGCTTTTACACCAACGCCATTAATGTCTACTTCGGCATTCATTCTGTCTTCTGTTAATTTTATAATGGCTAAAAATATATCTACATTTCCATTCCAATGAAAAACAAAATCTATAATACCTGTATTACCTTTTTTAAGCTTACTTCTTAGTTGTGAAGAATCATGACTTAATGCTGCAATTGGCACATTAGGAAAGGCTTCTTTAATTATTTTTGATGTCTCAAATGCCTTATAATTACCTATATCTAACCAAGTAATAATAATATCTATTTTATGAGATTTTATCATTTTTATGGCTCTTTTTGCAGAATTTGCATGAACAAAATTTGGGGGATATCTTAGGTTTAATGAAGTGTATTCATTAAAAATTCGCTCCTCAATTCTTCCATCTTCTTCAAGCATATAAAAATCGTAGTTAGAACAAACAATTAACACTTGGTTAATTCTTTTTTTCATTAACTTATCGAAAGTAACTTCTTTAAATGCGTAAGATTTTAAATTGGCTATTATATTTTCCTTCATATTTGTTCCTTTGCTTAATAATATACAATATATAAATTTTAGCTTGTAGATTTTTAAAAATAAAAAAAGCGCATCGAAATGATGCGCTTTTAACATTTTATTAGTTTTTTTATTTAAACTACACCTTGGTCTAACATTGCATCGGCTACTTTTACAAACCCTGCAACATTTGCTCCTTTTACATAATCTACATAACCATTATCATCTGTACCATACTCAACACATGAAGCGTGAATATCATTCATTATTTGATTTAATTTAGCGTCAACTTCTTCTCTAGTCCAATTATAACGTAAAGAATTCTGACTCATTTCTAAACCAGATGTTGCAACTCCACCAGCATTAGATGCTTTTCCTGGAGCAAATAAAATTTTAGCTTCATTAAATGCCTCTATAGCTTCTGGTGTAGAAGGCATATTAGCTCCTTCAGCAACACAAATACATCCATTTGCTAATAATGTTTTAGCCTCTTCACCGTTTAACTCATTTTGAGTTGCACATGGTAAAGCTACCTCACAGTTAACTCCCCAAGGTCTTTCACCTTCAAAGAATTTTGCACTAGAATATTTTTCAACATATTCGCTAATTCTACCTCTGCGAACATTTTTAATCTCCATAACAAAAGCTAATTTATCAGCATCTATTCCATCTGCATCATAAATGTAACCAGAAGAATCTGACATAGTAACTACTTTAGCTCCTAATTCTGTTGCTTTTTCTGTTGCATATTGGGCAACATTTCCTGAACCAGAAATGGCAACTGTTTTTCCTTTAAAAGAATCTTCTTTAGTTTTTAACATGTTTTGTGCAAAATACACAGCACCATAACCTGTTGCTTCTGGTCTAATTAAAGAACCACCCCAAGAAGCACCTTTACCAGTTAAAACCCCAACAAACTCGTTGCGTAATTTTTTATACTGCCCAAACATAAAGCCAATTTCTCTACCTCCAACACCTATATCTCCTGCAGGAACATCTGTATTAGCACCAATATGACGAAATAACTCAGACATAAAAGATTGGCAAAAAGCCATTACTTCTCTATCAGATTTTCCTTTAGGATTAAAATCAGAACCTCCTTTTCCTCCACCCATTGGTAAAGTAGTTAATGAGTTTTTGAATACTTGTTCAAATCCTAAGAATTTTAAAATTGATAAGTTTACAGATGGGTGAAAACGTAAACCACCTTTATATGGCCCAATTGCAGAATTAAATTCTACTCTATAACCTCTATTTACTTGTGTTTCCCCTTTATCATCTACCCAAGCAACTCTAAATAATAAAGTTCTCTCTGGCTCAACCATTCTTTCTAACAATTTCTTGTCTTGATATTTCGGGTTGTTTTCTATAAATGGAATTACAGTTTCTGCAACTTCATGTACAGCTTGTAAAAATTCTGGCTCATTAGAATTGCGTTCTTTAACGTATTCTATAAATGCATTTATTTTAGATTCCATAATTATTTAAATGATTTTTATGGGATTAATTAAAAAAATTTAGGGACAAATATAGCCAATTTTCAATATGATATAATTTATTATTAAAGAATTATTTAATCTTCAAACCCTTGTTTTCAATCGATTTCGTAGACAGAATAGCAATAGTTTAAAATTCCATTATAAAACTCTCTAAAAAAATGTAAATTTGCAGTCTAATCTAAAGCGAAAAATGTTAGATAAAGTTAAAGAACTTATTGGTGATGTACAGGCTTTTAAAGCTACAACCAAAGATGAAGTAGAAACATTTAGAATTAAATACTTAGGAAGTAAAGGTTTACTTAAAGATCTTTTTGCCGAATTTAAAAATGTTGATGCAGCAATGCGTAAAGATTTTGGTCAGGCCCTAAACAACTTAAAAAAATCTGCAGAAGGTAAAGTTGCAGAATTAACAGATGCTTTAGACAACTCTACCAGCGAGAAATCTTTTTATGGAGATTTAACACGCCCTTCTGAACCAATTGAGTTAGGATCTCGTCATCCAATATCATTAGTAAAAAACCAAATTATAGAGGTTTTTAATAGAATTGGTTTTACGGTTTCTGAAGGACCAGAGATAGAAGATGACTGGCATAATTTTACTGCCTTAAATTTACCAGAATATCATCCTGCAAGAGACATGCAAGACACGTTCTTTATAGAACAAGATCCAGATATTTTATTAAGAACACACACTTCTTCTGTACAAGTACGTTATATGGAAGAAAACAAACCACCTATAAGAACAATTTCTCCAGGAAGAGTTTTTAGAAATGAAGATATTTCTGCAAGAGCACATTGTATTTTTCATCAAGTAGAAGGTTTGTATATAGATACAGATGTTTCTTTTGCCGATTTAAAACAAACACTTTTATACTTTACAAAAGAGATGTTTGGTAAATCTAAAATTAGATTACGCCCATCTTATTTCCCTTTTACAGAGCCAAGTGCAGAAGTAGATATTTACTGGGGATTAGAAACTGAAACCGACTACAGAATTACAAAAGGTACAGGTTGGTTAGAAATTATGGGTTGTGGTATGGTAGACCCAAATGTTCTTAAAAACGCAAACATAGACCCAACAAAATATTCTGGTTATGCTTTTGGTATGGGAATAGAGCGTATTGCAATGTTATTATATCAAATACCAGACATAAGAATGTTTTATGAGAATGATAAACGTTTCTTAGAACAATTTAAATCTATTATATAATGAATTATTTTTCACAATTTTGGGACGAAAATAGAGATGATGAATATGCAGATTGGGGAACCTCTACTTGGTATTTTGAAACTAATGATAATGATGAAGTTTTAAAACAAATTACTGTTTACAAAAACGAAAAAGTTACAAAGTATGATGAAAATAATCTAGAAGATGAATTTGGTGGTTTATGTGAAGGAACATTAACTATTGATGAATGTGATGGAGATGTAATTTCTAAAGAAGATTTCTATAAAATCTGGTAATTTAAAAATCACCACAATAAACTTAAACGCTATTATACTTAGTTATTCTTTATAGAAAAGCTATTAAAATACACTTTACTTACACAATCTAAAGCCGATACTTCTATCGGCTTTTTCATTTAACAACAAATTAACTTCGATTAGTTCGGTTTGTTCCGAACTAAAAATATACATTTGCAAAATATTATACACAAAAGAGTATAATTTGTTTTTATAAACTGAATTTTTATTAAAATGAAAGACGAAATCTGCCAAGAAAAAATGACGCTAGTTGAAAAACTAGGAGTACACATGGAGAAAAGAGAACAATTGGCTCCTGTAGCTGCACGTATCTTAGCTTACATTATACTTACCGGTAAAAAAGGAAGCACTTTTGAAGACATGGTTAGTATTCTGTGTGCTAGTAAAAGCACTATATCTACTCATTTAAATCATTTACAAGATTTAAATAAAATTGTTTATTTCACAAAAACAGGAGACCGAAAAAAATATTTTATCATTAATAGAGATATGGTAATTAACCATATAGAAAACATGATAGAAGAATGGAAAGAAGTTAAAGAACTTCATTTAGAAATAAAAAATTACAAGCAAATTATTAATGATGAAAAGATAGAAAAAGAAGAAGAAAAATTTGACTTAAACTTTCATAACGATTACATAAAATTTATAGATAGCGCCTCTGCTTCTATAGAAGAATTAAGACTAAAATTAACAGACAATCAATTCGATATTTAAATTAAGATTAAAAATGAACAACAATAAATTATTCACATCAATAGCATTAAGTATATTTTTTCTTGTTAGTTGTGGAAACAATGAAACACAAAAAACAACTGTAGCAAAAGGTCCTGCACCTTCTTTTCCAACAGTAATAATGCAAACAAAAACAGTAACTGGTTACCAAGAATACCCAGCAAATATAGAAGGTGTTGTAAATAGTGATGTTAGAGCTAAAGCATCAGGATACATTCAAAAAGTATTAGTAGACGAAGGACAAAAAGTACGTAAAGGACAAGTATTGTTTAAACTAGAGACGCAATCTTTAAGTCAAGATGCTGGTGCAGCAAAAGCACGTATTAACGTAGCACAAGTAGAAGTTGATAAGTTGATTCCTCTTGTAGAAAAAAATATTATTAGTGCTGTACAATTAGAAACAGCTAAAGCTAATTTAGCACAAGCTAAAG
>CAXBIR010000063.1:0-18871 GCA_963975825.1 uncultured Polaribacter sp. | reverse complement strand
TTTTACTATCTTAAAATGCCATCTTGCTTACATTTTTTTGAATACCAAATTAAGAAAATGCAAACTAGAATTATTAAAATTGGCATTACATACATCTCTAATTCAACATCTAATAAAACGTATACTTGTTGTATTGTTGCACAGATTGCAGAAATAACAAGAAAGTAATAAGCAATCTTTTTTCTCATTAAAAGTAAAATAGAACCTAGCAACCCACCAAATACAGCTAAAGCATATAGAGCAGTTAGCCAAGAAGGATGTTCTATTAGCATTTCTGCTTTTTGTTCTGGTGGTAAATCTGCAACCATTTCTTCAGTTACAAAAGCATAAAATAAATAAGAAATTACGCCCATTAAATTCCATAAAAGCGCAAGAACACTAATTACCCAAAAAGAAGTTGCAGTTTTAGTAGAATTATCTGTCATAATAAGTGATTTAATTATTAGTTAATTTAAATGTAGTGAAAAAAGTTGTGAAATTATAAAATGTAAAGTATATTTGTCATTATAGAAAGTTAATTTGTCTAATTGTAAAATATAATTTATGTCTAAACAAACAATATGTGAAAGAGAAAGAAAAAATTTAGAAAAAATGAATAAGTTTCAACTACCAAAAAAATATAAAAAAGTAGGGTTTTATGTTGCTATTGGAAGTTTCATTTTAATGATTTCTTTAAAGTTTTTTGAAGACCCAATTTGGTTAAAACCCTTTTTACATGGATTGTTGTTAATAGGACTATTAATAATGTCTGTTTCTAAGGACAAGTTAGAGGATGAATATATAGATAGTTTAAGATCTCAATCTTACAGATTGGCCTTTATATTAGCAATAGTTTATTCTTTAATTCAACCTTTAGTTAATTATGGGGTTGCATTTATATTTAATCAAGATGATAAATTAGAAGGTTTTGATTATTTTCAAGTGCTATTTTTTATGTTGATTGTACAATTAATGTTTTTTTGGAAGTTAAAAGGAATGAATAAATAAGATGAAGAATACCTTAAAAGTACAACGTGCAATATTAGATATAACACAAGATGATTTGGCTAAAAAAATTGGTGTTTCTAGGCAGACTATTAATTCTATTGAAAAAAATAGATATGTGCCTTCTACTGTTTTGGCTTTAAAATTATCTGCAGTTTTTAATATTTCTGTAAATGATTTTTTTAAGCTAGAAGAAGATGATTAGTATATAAAATCTAACCATCTTCTTTAAAATAAGTAGCTCTTAGTTCTAATTAATAGAAATTACTGCTTCTTTAAATAAGCTAGCTTTTGCTTTAAAGAAAGCATTTTCTAAGCTAATAGCTTTTAATTTAGAATCTATATATTTTTCTTCTCTATAATTAACTAAGAATAAAGAGCTTTCTCCAAGAAAGAATTTACGTTCTTCTGCTTTTAATAAAACATCATAATCTCTAACTATTTTAAAAGTGAAATTATTTTGTAAAATATATGAATTTAACTCTTGCTGAATGGCATTAATTTTATTTCTGATAATTACTTTAGTTGCATCGTTTTCAAGTTTTTTATCTTGTAGTTTTATTTTAGCAAGTTTTAAATCTCCTCTTTCTTTTCTTATAAAAATAGGCATGCTAAAATTTATTCCAGCTTTGTAATTGTTATTATTAAAAGAATTTATTTGATCTCCATCAGCAGACAAAAAATTATATTGAACATCTATTTTTGGTAGTAAATTATTCATTTTTAAACGTTTTTCTACATCTAAACTTTTAATTTTAAAACCTAAAGATTTTATTTTCGGGTGATTTTCAATATCAAAATTTGCATTATTAAAAAGTGCAATGTTAAACGTTTTATCTACTGTGTTAAAAGTATTAATATCTGGTATTATATTTTCTTTTAGTTCTATTGGTGTATTTTCATTTAACCATAAAAAATTAGATAATTCTAAAGATGCTTTTATTAGTTTTATTTTAGCTTTTTCTAAATTTAATTTTCTTGTATTTAAAGTAATTCCAGCTTCTAAAGTATCTATAGCTGGTTTTTCACCCTCTTGAAAAGCTCTTTTTGTTGCTTTAAAACGAATTTCTGCATTATTTAAAAAAGAATCATAAACTAATTTTTCATTATAGGTTTTTAACCAATTAAAATAGGATAAAGAAGCATCGTATAAAATTTTATTTACAAATATCTGTTGGTCTTCTTTTGCTTGATTTAGAAAGAATTTTGCTTGTTTTAAAGAAGCCATTCTTTTATTATTTAGCAAACCTTTAGCTAAAGACACAGAAACACCAGCACTGTACAAACCATCTAAAGGAACTGTGTTTTCTGGGTTTAAGAAAACACCATCATTTTGTTCAAAATTTGCTTTAAACTCTACACCATACCAAGTTGGTATTTTAAAAGCACCATTTAACTTGTTGTAATATTCTTTCTCTTTAAATAATTTTTTATCAAAATCTATTTCAATTTTTGGATCAAAAGCACCTCTAGCTTTTAAAAGCTTCGCTTCGCTATTGTTAATTACAAGATTTGCTTGTTTTACAATAGGATGATAGTTTTTTACATATCCTAAAAACTCAGACAAAGTCATTTTAGAATCAACTTTTTCTTGTGAATTAATTTGAGAAAAAATTAGTAAAAAGAATACAATTAAATATTTTTTCATGAACTATTTTTTTGCGTCAGACTTTGTTTTTTTTTCATTTTCTGGTTGATAATAGTTAGGAGGAAAGCTGTTTAGTTGTCTCCATAATTCGAACCAAATTGGTACGTCTTCTAAAAGTGCAATTGTTTTTGCACCAGAACCCACTCTAATTGCAGTTGGCCAAATATTATCTCTTTCATCTGGGGCTAGTAAAACTCTATATTTACCGTTATCGCTAATAAAATTTTCTATAGCAACTACTCTTGCTCCGTAAGTTCCGTAAGAAGCATTTGGCCAACCAGAAAACACAATTGCAGGCCAACCGTCAAACTGAACTCTTACTTTTTCACCAATGTGTAATAAGGGTAAATCTATTGGTCTAACAAATGTTTCTACAGCCAAATCATACTTTTCTGGCATAATACCAACTAAAGATTCTCCTTCTTTAAAAGTACCTCCAATTCCGCCTTTTATTGCTTTATTTATATAGCCATTTTGTGGTGAAGTAACGTATAAAAGTCCGTTTCTAATTCTATAATTGCTATTACTATTTTCTAATTTAGAAACTTGAGCTTTCGCATCAAAACCACTAGATTGTGCAGTAAACATATCGCTTTGCGCTTTCGATATTTTGTCTGTAAACGTTGCCCCAATTCTTGTTAATTCTAATTCTGCATTTAAAATTTCGTTTTTACTAGCTAATAATTTATTTTCTTGTGCAATTAATTTAGCTTGGGTTTCTTGTAATTTTAAGCGTTTTTGTTCAACATCTACCACAGCTTTTAAACCTTCTTTTTGAAGTGTTTCTGTTCGTACAAATTGTTTTTCTGCAATTTTTAAGTTTGTTTTGGCAGCCTCAAAAGCTATACTATCGCTTTGTGCTTTTAATTTAGACTGTAACAGTTTATTTTTTGTTTGTTCAGTCTTTAAACCTCTTTCTTGTTTTAAGGCTTTTACTTGTCTTTGCAGCGCTTCTACTTTTCCTTGATATGCATTTACTGAAGATGATTTAGCGTTTATTTGATCGTTTGTTCTTTCGATTAAACGACTGTCAAAGTAATCACTTTTTACTTCAGAAATTCTTAGAATAGTATCACCTTTTTTAACATAATCTCCTTCTTTTACGAACCATTGTTCTATTCTACCAGGTATTTGAGACTGTATAGTTTGTGGTCTTTGGTCTGGGGTTAATGTTGTAACTAAACCTTGGCCAGTAATGTTCTGTGTCCATGGTAAAAACAAAATTATAAATCCTAGAATAGCAAAAACTAAAAGAAATTTATTTAGAGATTTATAGTAATTTTTATTTAAAATTTCTGTACCAGATTTAAACAATGTTAAATCTATTTTTTTATTTAATTGATTGTTAGAAATGTTTAACATAGCTATTAATTTATAGATTTAATTTCTCCTTTTTCTAAAGTTATAGTTTGGCTACATTGGCTTCTCCAACTTTTTTTACTACTTACAACTATTAATGCCCAAGGTCTTTCTGGAGCTGTTAAATAGTCTATAATTTTTATAGTTTCACTTAGATTAAATTGATCTAAAGGATCTTCTAAAATCATAACTTTTGGTTGTTTTATAATTGCTCTTGCTAAAATTATTTTTTTAGCAATTGTGTAGGACATTTGTTTGCCTTCTGGATATAAAATTGTTTCTAAACCATTTGGTTGTTCTTTTAAAAACTGATTTAAACCTACTGTGCTTAAGGCTTCAAAAATTGTATCGTCTTTAACTTTTTTGTTACCAAAAACTAAATTATTTCTTATGGAACCTTCAAAAGGAGTTTCATCTGAAAGAGATAAACCTAATTGAGAACGATAATGGTTTAAGTGTAAGCTATTTAAGGATAGGTTGTTAATATATATATTACCATCTGTAGGTTCTATTACACCAGCTAGTAAACGTAAAAGACTAGATTTTCCTGCGCCACTTTCTCCTTGTACTAAAATTCTACTTTTTGGTTCTAGTATAAAAGAAACGTTATTAATAATAGGTTTTTTTCTATCTTCTACAGTATAAGATACGCTATCTAATTCTACTGTTAAGCCGTTTTTAAATAAAGGTTTTTCTCCTTCTTGAGATTCTAATTCTTTATCTACAACTTGCCCTATTTTTTCGATAGAAGTTAACACATCATAAAAAGATTCTAAACCTACAATTAGTTTTTCTACAGATTGTATTACCAATAAAATAATAATTTCTGCAGCAACAAATTGTCCAATATTCATTTCTTGATTTAACACTAAAGCTCCACCAATTAATAATAAACTAGCAGTAACAATAACCTTAAAACCAATCATTTGGCTAAACTGTAGAATTAATATTTTAAAATGATTTTCTCTAGCCTCTAAATATTTATTTACTAAATCATCATTTTTTTGCAGTGCTAAACTTGTGTTTCCAGAAAGTTTAAAACTAACTACAGTTCTTGCTACTTCTTGTATCCAATGTGCAACTTTGTATTTTATTTTAGATTCTAATAAGCTAGTTTCTAATCCTTTTTGGGCTGTAAATTTAAATACTATATAAATTAACATTAGTAAAAGTATTCCGAATATAATAAAAAACGGGTGATAAAAAGATAATAGAATTAAGGCAAAAACAATTTGTAATAATGCTGTTGGTACATCAATTAAAATCTTAGATAAACCTTTTTGAATAGTAATTGTATCAAAAAAACGATTTGCCAATTCTGGAGGGTAATTGTTACGTAATTCGTTCATTTTTATTTTTGGAAACCTGTAACTTAATTCAAAAGAAGCTCTCATGAATATTCTTTGTTGAATAGTTTCTATAATTCTTAACTGCATTAATTGCAGTGCACCAGAAAATATTACTCCTACAGTTACTACAATTACTAAAACAATCCAAGAAGTAGAAATTTGTGCACCTTGTATTAAGTTTATAATTGCTTGGATACCTAAGGGTAAAGATAGTGCTACAATACCACCAAAAATGGCATAATAAAAGATTTGAAAAATATCTTTTCTTTCTAATTTTAAGAGACCAACAAAGCGCTCCCAAGGTGTTAGTTGTTTGTTTTCCATGTTTATTTTAATGTGTTTAAAACAAGATTTGTAAAGAAATTAGTTGGTGTTTTACCGTTTTTAGAATTTGTAAGAGAAGGGAAGTGGTTGTTTAAAAAATGTTGATGCAAACCACCTTCTAGAATTGTGCTAGATAAGCTTAAAGCAAATTCATAGTTTGGTTTTACAGCTAAAATCATTTCTTCTAATCGTGTTATTAACCTTTTATATATTTCGAAATAACCTTCTTTATTTTTTGCATCTACTTCCTTTGTAAGAAAAGATTTAGAACTTTCGCTTACTATAATTTTATAGAGAATTGCTTCGTTAATATGAGAATAATTAGAGTCGTTTTCTACAGTTCTTGTAACAACTTCTACAGCTTTTTCTAACTTTATTTTTATGTCTGAAATGCTAAAGGTTTCTATAACTAATTGGTATTCTAACCAAGCCCAATACCAAGAAGATAAATATAAAAGCAACTTGTGTTTGTTTTCAAAATATCTATAAATAGAACTTTCATTCGATTTTATTTTAACTCCTAACTTTTTAAAAGTAAAATTGTCAAAACCAATTTCGTCTATTAATAAAATACTATTTTCTATAATTCTTTTTCCTAAATCTGATGTTTCTGGGTCTTTTTTATAAACCTTGTCTGGTACAGATATTTTTAGAACAGATAATAAACTTTTCATATTATATATTTTACTTTTGCAAATATAATAGTAATACTATTATAAAAGTTTATTTTACTTTTTATTTTGAAATTTTTAACATTTTTTAAAATTTGGTAAAAAAAAAAGCCTTCCGAATAAACGGAAGGCTCAACATTAACATCAAACATTCAACCAAAAATGTTTTCTACTATTTTTTTTATTCTTTATGTAAAAACACAGCAGAAGCAGCTGCTAGAGTTGCGTTATATTTTGGAGTTAAGTTTCCACCAGAATTTATATTGTTAAAAGCTAAAATTCTACCACCTCCGTTACCAGCTTCAGCAATAAAAACAGTTTTTGAATCACTGTCATAAGCAACATCTACAGGGTTTCCTAGTAAAGTATTGGCACCAGAAACTCTAGTTTGTTGGTTTAATGCTAAAATAGAACCATTAGAAGTTGCGTTAAATTTAGAAGTAAAATCTGTAATTACATGAAAACCACCATCATCTTGTCCGTTAGAAGCTTCACCAATATCTGTTAAAACCATAACATCCGAAGCTGTATCATAAGTTAAACCATGAGTTCTAACAATACCTTCAATAGCAATAGTTTTAGAAGCTGAAATGGCAGTTGTACTAGTATTACTTAAGAAATCTGTATAAACTGCTAATTCGTTTGTAGTGTCTGCAATTGCATATAAATCGTTTCCTTTAAAAACAATACCCCAAAGTTTTATATCTGTAGTAATTGTATTTCTTAAAGTAAAGGAGTTACCGGTTTTAGAATATATAAAAAGTCTACCATCATTTGTAGTACTATCCCCATCAACATCTGCATTGTCTGCTACAACATAAAAGTTTCCATTTACTGCTAATTCTCTTGGACTTGTCATGTCTAAAGAGCCTGTTATACCAATATTTACAGATGCAGAAGCTGCATTAGTATCTATACCTGTATAACCTTCTAAACCAAATGTGCTTCTAGATGCTTGCACAACTATATCTTCTGTACCGTCATAATAAATACCATCTGCTTTTATAGTTGTTGTAGAAAGTGTAGTGTTTGTTATGTTACTCATATCTGTAACATTGTACATATTTACATTTCCATCAGAATTATTAGATGTAAATAAAATTTTGGTTTCGTTTTGTAAATTTAGATCAATGTCGTTATCTGAACATGATATTAAAGAGATTATTGAAGCACAAACAAGTGCCGTTAATTTAATAGATTTCATAATATTATTTTTAGTTTTCAAAAATACTTACGAAAGAAATCTATGTTTGGTTTTATAAAATTGAAAAAATATTAAAATTTAATTTTGAAGTAACTTTTATAAATTCCTTAATAATTTGTATATTTGCACTCTAAGGACAGAATACACTTCGATTAATCCACAAGTTAGCTTTAATTTGATTTTGAATTTATTAGTTTAGTATTTTATCTTTTCAGAAATAACAATTTAAAACCAGTAGTATTTTAATGGCAAAATCGCAGCAAACATTTAGTAAGAGTGAGAAAGAGAAAAAACGTTTAAAAAAACGTCAAGACAAGCAAAAGAAAATGGACGCTAGAAAAGCGGAAAAAGAAGAAAACGGAACATCTGGAATCCAATTTGCATATGTAGACCATAATGGAAATTTAACAGATACTCCACCAGATCCAGACTTAAAAGTAGAATATGAATTAGAAGATATTCAGATTTCTGTAACTAAGAAAGAAGATTTACCAGAAGAAGATCCAGTTAGAAAAGGTAAAGTTTCCTTTTTTGATTCTTCAAAAGGTTTTGGATTTATTATTGATACAGAAAACAATGAAAAATATTTTACACACGTAAGTGGTTTAATAGATGAAATTGCAGAAAACGACAAAGTTTCTTTCGAATTAGAAAGAGGAATGCGTGGTATGAATGCAGTAAAAGTTACTAAAATATAACTTTTTTATTTTTTAAAATATTTAAAGCCTTTTCATTTTTTGAAAAGGCTTTTTTATGTTTTTTATTTAAGTAATTAGTTACTTAAAATAACAACCCCTTTCATTTTATATGAAAGGGGTTGTTATTATTTTATGTTTAAACTTTTCTTAAGAGTTGTAAAACTCCATACTTTCTACGATTAGATTTTCTGGTACTTTACAGTCTATTTTGTAAGCTTCAAAATCTTCTAGAAGAACAAAGTTTACTTGTCCGTTTACATTTTTCTTATCATGTTTTAATAATTCCATAATAGCAGAAAAATCTTCTTTTAAAAGATTTGTTTTATTGTAAATAGATAAAATAACTTCCTTTATTTCTTTTAGTTTATCTAGAGGAAAGCCTAAAAGTTTATTAGACATATAACTTTCGCAAATCATTCCAATAGCAATTGCTTCTCCATGCGTTAGGTTCTCTTTATCTTCAGATTCTAGGTAAAAAGATTCTATTGCATGTCCTAATGTATGTCCAAAATTTAAAATTTTACGTAAATTTTGTTCTTTAGGATCTTGTAGAACAACTTCATTTTTTATTTCTATAGATCTAAAAATTAAATTGCTAACATCTAAACCTTTATTATTTTTAATTTCTTTAAACAACTTTGTATCGTAGGTAATACCGTATTTAATAATTTCTGCAGTACCAGATTTTATTTCTCTTTCAGATACAGTTTCTAAATAATTAGTATCTACAATTACCATTTCTGGGTTTGCAAATAAACCAATTTGATTTTTTAAGACACCTAAATCTACACCCGTTTTTCCTCCAACAGAGGCATCTACCATAGATAATAATGTTGTAGGAATATTTACAAAATCTATTCCGCGTTTAAAACAAGATGCTACAAAACCACCTAAATCTGTAATAACACCACCACCTAAAGTAATAACTAAACTTTTTCTGTCTCCTCCTAATTCTGTAATTGCGTTCCAAACACCAGCACAAGTTTCTAGGTTTTTGTTAATTTCTCCAGACTCAATTTCTATAACTTCAATTCTTTTGTCTGTTTCTAAATTAGGAATAAATTTAGGATAACAAAGCTCAAAAGTATTCTCATCTACTAAAATAAAGATAGTAGAATAGTTGTTTGTAGAAATTAAATTAGATAACTCTTTATATCCTTTCTCTTGAAAATGAACTGGATAACTAACTGCTTTTATAGAATTCATTGATAAATTATTAAGAGTGCAAATTAAAAATAAAATATTCAAATATTACTATTCTATGATTATATTTGTTTTTACTAAAACGATATAGAATGAAACTTTTTGACGATACTTCTGTTGCTTTCTCTTTAAAAACTGATTCGCAGTTAGAAAGAGCTTATTTTTTATTTAAGATGATACAAAGTCAACCAATGGTAAGAATTGGTAGCGCCGTTACTAATTTTGCATTAAAGGCACATTTACCAATAGAAGGTTTAATTAGATCTACAGTTTTCGATCATTTTTGTGGAGGTGTAACCGAAGAAGATTGTTTGCCAATAATAGACAATATGTATAATAATGGTAATGTGCATAGTGTTTTAGATTATTCTGTAGAAGGGCAAGATAAAGAGGTGAGTTTTGATAGTGCTTTAGAAAAAATATTAAAAATTGTTAATTTCTGTGAAGAAAAGAAATCTATTCCGTTTGCTGTTTTTAAACCAACAGGATTTGGTCGTTTTGCTTTATATGATAAAATATCAGAAGGAAAAGAGCTTTCTAAAGATGAAACAGAAGAGTGGGCTAGAGTAGTAGCTCGTTATCACAAAGTATGTAAAGTAGCAGTAGAAAAAGATGTTCCTTTATTAATAGATGCAGAAGAAAGCTGGATGCAAAAAGCTGCAGATGAGTTAATAGAAGAGTTAATGGAGATGTATAATAAAGATAAAGCAATTGTTTTTAATACTCTGCAAATGTATAGACATGATAGGTTAAACTATTTAAAAGAGTTGCATGCCAAAGCAAAACAAAAAAACTTTTACATTGGTTTAAAAGTAGTTCGTGGTGCTTATATGGAAAAAGAAAGAGCAAGAGCAGAAGAAAAGGGCTACGCATCTCCAATATGTGATAATAAAGAGGCAACAGACATAAATTATGATGAGGCAATAAAGTACATGATGGAACATCCAAAAATGGCTTTATTTGCAGGAACTCATAACGAAGATAGTTCTTATTTAGTAATGGATTTAGCTAAGGAATATGGTATAGTAGAAAATGATAACAGGCTTTGGTTTGGACAGTTATTTGGTATGAGCGATCATATTAGTTATAATTTGGCAAATAAGAATTATAATGTAGCTAAATACCTTCCATTTGGTCCTGTAAGAGACGTTATGCCTTATCTAATAAGAAGAGCAGAAGAAAACACCTCGGTTTCTGGACAAACTAGTAGAGAGTTAAATTTATTAAAAACAGAAAGAAAACGTAGAAAATTATAATGCAGACCATAGATGAAATAAAACTGCTATTGCACAGAAATAAATTACGCTTGCATCAAGAATTATTGCAAAGTAAAGAAGCAATGCATTTAATTAGAAAATCTACACATTCGCATTTAACAGAAGAAGAAAAACTGAAAATTAAAATTCAACTATTAGATATTTGTAAAGCAATACCTGCTTTTACTGTATTTATGCTTCCTGGTGGCGCATTACTTTTACCCTTGTTAATTAAACTAATTCCAGATATTTTACCATCTGCATTTAGAGATGATGTAAAATAATTTAGATTAAATTTTAAGAAATTATAATATTAAAACTTCAATTTTAAATAAATAATACAATATATTTGTCTTGTAAACTTTAGGAGTAGCTATTAAATTAGTTTGAGAAAAATCCTTAGAACCTGATTTGGTTAATACCAACGTAGGAAAAAGTTGCTTAGATTTAGTTATTTTATAACTACCTCTCTTTGGTTTACAGTAATATTTTATAAATATGATTACTATAAAAGTAAACCAAGAAAATCATCAATTTTCAGAAAATTTAGCATTAGCAGAATTAATTTGTTTTTTAGAAATAAAGACAAATGGAATTGCTGTGGCTATAAATGGCAGTGTAGTTAAAAAAAGCGATTGGTCTTTACGGTTACTTCAAAATAGTGATGAAGTTTTAATTATTAAATCCACACAAGGAGGTTAATAATTAAAAATTAAAAAAGCAAACTATTTAATTGATCTAACTATAATTATGAAGAGCAAAGACACAGCACCAAAACAAGACGGAATTACAAGACATCCGTTTCCTAATTCTACAAAAATTTATGTCTCAGGTAAAATTCATCCACAAATTAAAGTGGCTATGCGAGAAATTGCATTAACTGATACTACAGATTCCTTGACGAAAAAGAAAACGCCAAACGAACCTGTAACTGTGTATGATACTTCAGGGCCTTACACAGACCCTAATAAAGAAATTAACGTTCATAAAGGAATCGAAAGAATTCGTGAACAATGGATTTTAGACAGAAATAATGTAGAGCAATTAGAAGAGTTTTCTTCGGAATATTGTAACGAGCGTTTAAATGATAAAAGCTTAGATCACATGCGTTTTTCTCTATTAAAAAAGCCATTACGTGCTAAAAAAGGAGAAAACGTAACCCAATTACATTACGCTAAGAAAGGTATAATTACACCAGAGATGGAATACATTGCTATTCGAGAAAATCAACGAATAGATGAAATGACAGAGATTAGAAAGCAGCACAAAGGCGAGCACTTTGGCGCTTCTATTCCAGAAAAAATTACTGCTGAATTTGTACGTTCAGAAGTAGCTAGGGGTCGCGCTGTAATTCCTTCAAACATCAATCACCCAGAAGCAGAACCTATGATTTTAGGTAGAAACTTCTTGGTTAAGATTAACGCAAATATTGGTAATTCTGCAGTAACTTCATCTATAGAAGAAGAAGTAGAAAAAGCGGTTTGGGCATGTCGTTGGGGTGCAGATAATATTATGGATTTATCAACCGGAGAAAATATTCACGAAACGCGTGAATGGATTGTTCGTAATTCTCCAGTGCCAATTGGTACTGTGCCAATTTACCAAGCTTTAGAAAAAGTAAACGGAGTTGCAGAAGATTTAACGTGGGAAATTTTTCGTGATACTTTAATAGAACAAGCAGAACAAGGAGTTGATTATTTTACCATTCACGCAGGAGTTTTATTACGTTATGTACCAATGACTGCAAAACGTGTTACAGGTATTGTTTCTCGTGGCGGTTCTATTATGGCAAAATGGTGTTTAGCGCATCATAAAGAAAGCTTTTTATACACACATTTCGAAGATATTTGTGAGATTTTAAAGCAATACGATGTTGCTTTTTCTTTAGGTGATGGTTTACGACCTGGTTCTATAGCAGATGCAAATGACGAAGCGCAGTTTGCCGAATTAGAAACTTTAGGCGAGTTAACTCAAATTGCTCGTAAGCACGAAGTACAGTGTTTTATAGAAGGTCCAGGTCATGTGCCAATGCACATGATTAAAGAAAATATGGAAAAACAAATTGAGGTTTGTGACGAAGCTCCTTTTTATACCTTAGGCCCTTTAACCACAGATATTGCACCAGGTTACGATCATATTACATCTGGTATTGGAGCGGCCATGATTGGCTGGTTTGGTTGCGCAATGTTGTGTTATGTAACCCCAAAAGAGCATTTAGGTTTGCCTAACAAAGAAGACGTTCGTGTTGGTGTGGTTACTTATAAATTGGCTGCTCATGCTGCCGATTTAGCTAAAGGACATCCAGGTGCTCAGCATAGAGATAACGCATTAAGTATGGCACGTTTTGAGTTCCGTTGGCACGATCAATTTAATTTAGGATTAGATCCAGAGCGTGCTTTAGAGTACCATGATGAAACTTTGCCTGCAGATGGTGCAAAAGTTGCGCATTTCTGTTCTATGTGCGGACCGAAATTCTGTTCTATGAAAATTTCTCAAGAAGTTAGAGATTTCGCCGCAGAAAATGATATCGTAGATAATGAAGTAATTGCAAAAGGTTTCGAAGAAAAATCAAAAGAATTTAAAGCAAAAGGATCTGAAGTTTATTTATAATGGGCTTTAATTCTAGGGAGACTTCTACGTCTTGGGGGAGGCGTAGTTGAACTTTCTTTTATTCTCTAAGATTACAATATGGGTATTTCAAAAATATACTAAAATTAAAAAAATGATAGTTCTTATTGCTCCAGAAAATGATGTTCCTAACGAAATTGAGATATTAAACCAATTGTTCGGACATGGTTTATTATTTTATCATTTTAGAAAACCAGATAAAAATTACGAAGAACATGTTGCCTATTTAAATCAAATAGATAAAGAGTATCACAACAGAATTGTAGTGCATTATCATCATGAATTAATAAATGATTTTAATTTAAAAGGAATCCATTTTCAAGAACAAAAGCGGATAGACTACATCGACAATCCGAGTGAGTATTTTAAAAACTTAAACATGAATGGTAAAACAATTAGTTCTTCTTTTCATGAACCAAAAGTTTTAAAAGATTGTTATTTTGAGTTCGATTACCATTTATTAAGTCCGGTTTTTTCATCGATTTCTAAAGAAGGGTATGAAGGCAAAGGTTTTGATGTAAACGATATTAATAAAACTATTGTTGGTATGGGGGGAATTAATTCAGAAACAATAAAAGAAACTTTACAACTAGGTTTTAAGGGTATTGGTGTTTTAGGTGGTGTTTGGAATGCAGAAAACCCAGTAGAGAGTTTTAAAAGTATAAAGGATAAATTTTACTCATTAATTTAATTTATCAATTTGAAATCATTAGAAAGTCAAAGTCATAATAATTTGAATCAAAAAAATTACATACTTACTATTGCAGGGTTAGACCCATCAAGTGGAGCTGGAATCACGTCAGATATCAAAACATTTGAAGCACATGATCTATATGGGTTATCAGTCTGTACGGCAGTTACGGTTCAAAATGATGTAGAATTTACAAACTGTGTTTGGATAGAGAAAGATATTATTTTAGAGCAAATAGAAATGCTTTTTAAACGCTTTTCAATATCTTCAGTAAAAATAGGAATCATCCAATCTTGGGAAATTCTATTAGAAGTGATTCAAACCTTAAAAAAGTTAAATCCGGTTATAAAAATAGTCTTAGATCCTATTTTAAAAGCAAGTGCAGGTTTTACATTTCATACTATTCAAGATTTAGACACTTTCGAAAAAGTATTACAGAATTGTTCTTTTATAACACCAAATTACGATGAAATAAAAGCATTGTTTCCAGATAAAACTATTGAAGAAACGATCGAATTTATATCAGAAAAAACAAATATCTACCTAAAAGGAGGACATAGAACCGATAAAAAAGGATGGGATGAGGTGTACTATAGTAAAATAGTAAAACTGAATATTCCACCAATAACTACTAAACCTATTTTTGAAAAACATGGCAGTGGTTGTGTTTTATCTTCAGCATTAGCAGCAAATCTATCAAAAGAGATTCCTTTAGAAGACGCTTGTAGAAATACAAAATTGTACACAGAACAGTTTTTAAGTTCTAACGAATCTTTATTAGGAACTCATAATTATAAAAACTAATGATACATAAATTACAATATATATCACAAGGAGAAACGCCCAAAGAACATTTAGAAAACATACAAAAAGTATGCAATGCTGGTGCAGATTGGGTTCAATTACGTTTAAAGAATAGTGATGCTAAAATCATTTTAGAAACTGCAAAAGAAGCAAGAGAAATAACAAGCCGATTTAAAGCTAAATTAATTATAAATGATCATTACACCGTTGCTAAAGAAATAAAAGCAGATGGTGTTCATTTAGGGAAAACTGATGAGTGTCCTTCAAAGGTCCGTGCTTTTTTAGGAGCGTCTTACATCATTGGAGGAACAGCAAATACCTTAGAAGATTGCAGAATTTTGCTAGACAAAAAAGTAGATTATATTGGTTTAGGGCCTTATCAATTTACAAAAACAAAAAAGAATTTAAGTCCGGTTTTAGGTGTAGAAGGATATAAAAACCTATTAGAAGAACTACAAACAGAAACACCAATTATTGCGATTGGGGGAATTGTTTTAGATGACGTAAACAAAATAATAAATGCAGGTATTTACGGAATTGCAATTTCTGGTGCCATTACAAAAAATGTATCTAGTATTGCTAAATTTCAAGAAATTTTAAATTGAGAAAGAGAGATATCAATTAGAGCGGAGTTTAAGTGTTAGTAATTCTTTGGAATTCAACTAAGATTAAATTTCGCTCGACCTGATGTCGAATCTAAAAAAAATATATAATGATTCAAAAATTAAAAATTGCAGATAAAGAATTTGCTTCTCGTTTATTTACAGGAACAGGAAAGTTTAGCTCATCAAAATTAATGAAAGAAGCATTATTAGCTTCTGAAAGTGAGTTGATAACTGTGGCATTAAAAAGAGTTGATGTTCAGAACGAGGAAGATGATATTTTATCACATTTAAATCATAAGCATATTCATTTATTACCCAATACATCTGGAGTTAGAACTGCAAAAGAAGCCGTTTTTGCAGCCGAATTATCTAGAGAAGCTTTAGAAACCAATTGGGTAAAATTAGAAATTCATCCAGACCCAAGATATTTATTACCAGATCCTATAGAAACGTTAAAAGCTGCTGAAGAATTGGTGAAATTAGGTTTTGTGGTGATGCCTTATATTCATGCAGATCCTGTTTTATGTAAACGACTAGAAGAAGTAGGTGTGCAATGTGTTATGCCTTTGGGAGCACCAATTGGTAGTAATAAAGGATTAAAAACGGTTGATTTTTTAGACATTATAATAGAACAATCTAACGTACCTGTAATTGTAGACGCAGGTATTGGTGCGCCATCTCATGCTGCGTATGCGATGGAATTAGGTGCAGATGCTGTTTTGGTAAATACTGCAATTGCAGTTTCACAAAATCCAATAGCAATGGCAAAAGCCTTTAAAATGGCAGTTGAAGCTGGTAGAATGGCATTTGAAGCAAAATTAGCTCCGAGAAGTGAAATGGCGATTGCAAGTAGTCCGTTAACGAGTTTTTTAAATTAAAAATATGAGTCATTTTAAAGAGCTTTTCGATACTTATAATTGGAATTTCAGTCTAAAAAGTATTTTTGATAAAACAGGAGATGAGGTAAAACAAGCTTTATTAAAAGACAAACTTGATTTGGAAGATTTTAAAGCTTTAATTTCTCCTGCAGCAAAACCATTTTTAGAAGAAATGGCGCATAAAAGTCAGCTGTTAACTAAAAAACGTTTTGGAAACACTATGCAAATGTATGTGCCAATGTATTTGAGTAACGAATGCCAGAATATTTGTACGTATTGTGGTTTTAGTATGACCAACAAAATACCAAGACGGACTTTAACTGATGCAGAAATTTTAAAGGAAGTCGCTTTTTTAAAAGCGAAAGGATATGATCATATTTTATTGGTAACAGGAGAAGCCAACAAAACGGTAGGAGTTGAGTATATTAAAAATGCTATTCAAATCATTCGTTCTCAATTTTCTAATATTACCATAGAAGTTCAGCCTTTAGACCAAGACGAATATGAGTTGTTGGTGGAAAATGGTTTGTATGCTGTTTTGGTGTATCAAGAAACGTATCATAGAGAAGAATACAAGAAACATCATCCGAAGGGAAAAAAATCTAATTTCGATTATCGCTTAGATACACCAGATCGATTGGGAAAAGCGGGAATTCATAAAATTGGTTTGGGTGCTTTATTCGGATTAGAGGATTGGAGAGCGGATAGTTTTTTTACAGCTTTACATTTAAAATATTTACAGAAAACGTATTGGAAAACAAAGTATTCTATTTCTTTTCCAAGATTACGTCCGCATTCTGGAGGATTAGAACCAAAAGTAGAAATGACAGATTCGGATTTAGTACAACTTATTTGTGCGTTTCGTTTGTTTGATGAAGATATAGAATTATCGATGTCTACTAGAGAAAGTGAAGTTTTTAGAAATCACGTTGTTAATTTGGGAATAACTTCTATAAGTGCAGAATCTAAAACAAATCCTGGAGGTTATACGGTAGAACCACAATCTTTAGAACAATTCGAAATTTCAGATGAAAGAAGTACTGAAGATGTAGTACAAATGTTAAAAAATAAAGACTTAGAAGTAGTTTGGAAAGATTGGGAACATTTTAAGTAATTAATTACGAATTCTAAAGAATAATTATGGTGCTCACATCAGAAGAAAAAAAGCAGTACAACCGTCATTTAATTTTAGATGAAATAGGAGTAAAAGGGCAATTAAAATTAAAACAAGCTAAAGTTTTGGTTGTTGGGGCTGGTGGTTTGGGTTGCCCAGTTTTACAATATTTAACTGCAGCAGGAGTTGGCACCATTGGTGTTATAGATGATGATGTTGTAGATCAAAGTAATTTACAACGTCAGATTTTATATACCGTTGATGATATTGGAGCGTCAAAAGCAGAAACTGCTGCAAAGCGATTATCAAGATTAAATCCGTTTGTAAAATTTGATGTTTATAAAGAAAAATTAACCAAAGAAAATGCCATTTCAATATTTAATAATTACGATATTATTATAGATGGAAGTGATAATTTTTCAACACGTTATTTGGTAAATGATGCATCCGTAATTACAAACAAACCTTTGGTTTACGGAGCTATTTTTAAATTTGAAGGTCAGGTAAGTGTGTTTAATTATAAAGGAAGTGGCACGTATAGATGTTTATATCCTACGCCACCAAAACCACATGAATCTCCAAGTTGTTCAGAAATTGGTGTTTTAGGTGTGTTACCTGGAATTATAGGAAGTTTACAAGCAAATGAAACTATTAAAATTATTTGTGGAATAGGAACTGTTTTAGCTAATAAATTATTGATTTATGATTCTTTACAAATGAATCAAATGGTATTGAAGTATGAAAAGGATAGTAAAACCAAAGTTACTGCTTTAGAAACAGATTATGATTTTTTCTGTGGAATTTTATCCAAAGAAGAAATTTCTTTAGAGGAGTTTCAAAAAAATAAAGAAAAATATAATTTATTAGATGTAAGAGAATTTGAAGAAAGAGAAATATATCACATTGGAGGGCAACATATTCCTTTAAATGAATTATTAGAACGTTTAGATGAGGTATATCAAAATAAAGATTTAGTAGTTTATTGTCAATCTGGTGTGAGGAGTAAAGGAGCAATTAATATTTTATCTAATCAAAAATTTAAAGCTAAAACTTTAAATTTAAAAGGAGGTTGTCTTTAGAAAATAATTAAATAATATATAATTTTAGTTATTAGATAGTTAAACTTTTTTAGAATGAATACATTCTTTAAACTAAAAACACTACTTTTGCACGAAATTTAAGAATACATAAATGCAACCAATTAGAAATATCGCTATTATAGCCCATGTCGATCACGGAAAGACAACGTTAGTAGATAAAATTATAGATCAAGCTAAAATCTTAGACGATCGTAAAGAACGTACAGATTTATTGTTAGATAATAATGATTTAGAACGTGAAAGAGGAATTACAATTCTTTCTAAAAATGTTTCTGTACAATACAAAGACACAAAAATTAACGTAATTGATACTCCTGGTCACGCCGATTTTGGTGGAGAAGTAGAGCGTGTATTA
>CAXBIR010000062.1:0-19039 GCA_963975825.1 uncultured Polaribacter sp. | reverse complement strand
TAAATACAAACTTACAACATGAAAATTTTTTAAATATAGCATTACTTGTAAGTAATTTATTATTAATTACTTAAATAAAATATTAATCAAGATGAAAATAAATAGACTCGTAGTATTAACAATTCTTTTTTTAAGTATGAATTTATTTTCACAAGACCCTAATTTTCATATTTATTTAGCATTTGGTCAATCTAATATGGAAGGTTCAGCAGAAATAGAAGAACAAGATAAAATAGGTGATGAACGTTTTAAAGTCTTACAATCTATAGACTGCTCTAATTTAGGATTTACAAAAAATGAATGGAGAGTGGCAATACCACCATTAACACAATGTTACACAGGTCTTTCTCCTGCAGATTACTTTGGGAAAACGATGATTAAATATTTACCAAAAGAAGTGCAAATTGGTATTATAAATGTAGCTGTTGGTGGCAGTGATATTAGATTGTTTGACAAAGAAAACTACAAAAAGTATATAAAGACATATCCTGAAGAATGGTTTGAAAAGAAGATTGTAGATTATGGAGGAAACCCATATGAGCATTTTATTAAATTAGCTAAAAAAGCTCAGGAAAAGGGAATTATAAAAGGAATTATTTTACATCAGGGAGAAACAAATCAAGATGATAAAAATTGGCCAAAATATGTAAAAAAGATATATGAAAATATGTTATCAGATTTGTCTTTAGAAGCAAAAAAAGTTCCTTTAATAGCCTCAGAACTAGTAGATAAAGAACAAAATGGTATTTGTGCTAGCATGAATCCAATTATAAATACATTACCAAACGTTATTTCTACAGCTTATGTGATATCTTCTAAGGGGTGCACAGCAAGAAAAGATAATGTACATTTTAATTCAGCTGGAGTAAGAGAGTTAGGGGAGAGATATGCCTTAAAAATGTTGTCTGTTCAAAAAAAGTAAGTAATTAATTGAAATATAAATAAAGAATTTAAGTTGGTAAAAATACTACCTACTAAATTTGTTTATGTAATTATTTTAAGTTTTAGTTGATGGTTCACTGATTTTTTTGAAATAAAAAAGAGGAATTGTAGATACATCTGAAAATAGATTAAACAATTAAATTTAATAGCTCCAAATTTTAATAAATCTCTTTAGATGTTACATTTTACACAAGGAGGACGAGAAGATGTTGCTTTTGAGAATGAAATGAAATTTTAAATTTATTTACCGATACAATATGTAATATTGTTATATTTTAAAGGGATTGTAGCAGTTCGGGTGTACTAAAGCGGTACATTTTATCTATCTTTTAGCTGTTGTTTATTGGGTAAGTATACAATTATTATTATAGTTGTCGTATTTGGTAACTTTTATTTTTTATTTAAAGTTTTAATCTGCTTTTCTTAAAGGAATTTTAAGAAAAATTTTATTAGTAACAGTTTATTTAGATTTAAAAAAAAAGCATTTTTTTATTTTAAAATAAAAAGAAACTTATATCTTCACGCCGTGAATTATTTAAAGAGAATAGTTAGTTTATTGCTATCGGTGGTCATTTTAATGACACATCTTATTGCGCTTGATCATTCTCTTGATCACACTTCTAATGCTAACCAAGATTTAGTTTCTTCTTTAGAATTAGATCAAACTTCAGATTTAGATACAGATTGTTCTTTATGTGATATTTATTTAGATTTAGAAATATCTAAAACACCAAATTTCACTCACACTTTATTAGTTCCAAAACTAATAACAGAAACTATCTTTAAAAAAGAGGATGATTTTAAATCTATCATTTTCTATTTAAAGAAATCGAGAGCACCACCAACTTTTACAGTTTAACATACTAATTAGCATCAATAATGATTATACACTTTTAAATGTGTGTAAGCCTTTGATGATTGTTTGATATGTCTTTATTTTCCATTTATTAGATGTCATTTAGTTCTTTTAAAAGAATATTATATCTATTAAATAACATTTTTCAACTTAACATTTTAAATTTTAATTATGCTACAAGCAAAAAAGCTTTGTAAGCGCTATGATGATAAATCTGCGCTCAAAGACTTAAGTCTTACAGTAAATCCTGGTGAAATTTTTTGTCTACTTGGACAAAATGGAGCAGGTAAAACCACTACTATTAATATCTTTTTAGGTTTAATAGCACCAACTTCGGGAGAAGCATTTATTAACAATGTTTCTGTATTAGATAATAAATCTGTAAGAAGTTCAATAGCTTATATACCAGAAACGGTTCAGCTATATAGTAATTTATCTGGATTAGAAAATTTAGATTTTTTTAGCAGATTAGCAGGTTTTAAATATCAGAAAGAAGAACTGATTCAGTTTTTAAAACAGGCAGATTTACAAGAGGAATCTTATCCTAAAAAGCTATCTACTTACTCAAAAGGAATGCGTCAAAAAGTGGGTATTGCTGTTGCTTTGTCTAAAAATGCTTCTTATATCCTAATGGATGAGCCAACGTCTGGTTTAGACCCAAAAGCATCTGTAGAGTTTGCAAAAACATGTAAAAAATTAGCGGCAAAAGGTGTTGGTATTTTAATGGCAACACATGATATTTTTAATGCAGTAAACATTGGTTCTAAAATAGGAATTATGAAACAAGGAACTATCGTACATACTGCCAAAACAGAAAATATTACAGCACAAGAATTACAAGATTTATACATTAAAACAATTTAAAAACGACTAACACAAATTTAAAATGAATATCAAATACATAACATTCTTAATATTATTATGGGTTGCTCAATTAGGCTTTTCTCAAACTAAAATAATAGGTAAAGTAATAGATGCACAGAACACATCTATAGAAGGAGCAAACATAATTTTAATTAATCCAGCAAAAAAACAAAAGGGAGTAACATCAGGTTTAGAGGGGGATTTTACAGTTGAAGCAAGGGAAACAGGAGTATATAATATTCGTGTTACTTACCTTGGATTTAAACCTTTCACAAAAAAAATTACATTACTTGTTAATCAAAATATAAATTTAGGAGAAATCGTACTTCAAGAGTCTTCAGAATCACTACAATCTATAGAAGTTTTAGGTAGAATACGTAAAGATTATAACAGTGATTATTCTTTTTCGGCAACAAAAATTGCCATTAAAAATAAAGAATTACCACAAGCTGTAGCAACTGTTACTAAAGAATTATTAAGTGATCGTTTGGCTTTTCAGTTGGTAGATGCTGTAAAAACAGTAAGTGGTGTAGCTGCAACTGGCTTATACAATCATTATAATATTAGAGGTATTACACAAGCAGATGATGGACAAGTGATTAATGGAATGAGAACCCGTCAATATTATTTTCTACAACCAATAACCTCACATTTAGAACGTGTAGAGGTAATTAAAGGACCTTCATCTGTAACATTCTCAAGTGCAGATCCTGGAGGAACTGTAAATATGGTAACTAAAAAACCATTGGCAGAAAAAAGAAGTTCAATAGGTTTTACTACAGGAAGTTTTGGAACTTTAAGAGCAACAGCAGATTTCACTGGACCATTAAATGAAGAAAAAACTTTATTATATCGTTTTAACGCAGCTTATCAAGATGCAGATTCTTTTAGAGATGTAATAAATAATAACGCAATTTTAATTAACCCTTCTTTAAGTTATGTTCCAAATAAAAAAACTTCATTTAATGTTGAAATGATTTATAATAATGCAGAAGGAAATTTAGATAGAGGTCAGCCAATTTTTGGGTCAATTAATGGTGAATATGATATAGATAGCACACCTATTACAATGAGTGTGAGTGCTTCTAACGATCATTACAAAACTAACGAGTTGATATTTATGGCAAACTTTAGTCAAAAATTTACTGAAAACTTTGGCTTTAATGTACAATTTATGAAGCAAACTTGGAATGAAGATTTAGCTGAACATAGAGTTGGTGGCTCGATGGTAGATATTGATGGAAATGTAATTCCTACACTAGTAAGATTAAGATATGATGAAAGACAACAATTTTGGGAAACAAATAATTTTAGTGCTTACTTTAATTATGACATCAAAACAGAAAAAATTACTAATAAACTTTTAGTAGGTTATGATGCTTCACGCTGGGAAAGAAAAATTGGTGCTGGTTGGTTTAGAGCTAGAAGATATTTAACAGTAAGTGGTGGGCAAGCTAATTTTGATTCTGCTAATGCAGCTAATTTTCAGCAAATGACTATAGATGGTGTAACAATGCCTGTGCCTGCAGGTGCTTATTTTGATTTAGAAAACCCATTTAATGGAGCTAGAGATACAAGCGGTTATGGAATTTCTAATTTATCTCAATACCTACCAGCAAATTTAAATAGTTCAAATGGTTTTTATATTCAAAATCAGTTTAAGGTTGGTAAATTTTCCGCTTTATTAAACTTAAGGTATGAAACTTTTACAGATATTTTTGATTATAAAGGAGATGAGCAAGAATTTAAAACAAGTGCTTTCGTACCAAGAATAGGTTTAACTTACGAAGTAACGAAAGATATTAGTGCTTACGCAACTTATTTAGAAGGATTTCAGCCACATACTAATACCGTATCATTATCACCAACTGCAGAAGGTTTCTTTTGGTCAGCTTCACCAGCAAAATTTGATCCGTTAGAAAGTACCTTGTATGAAATAGGGGCAAAAGGAGAGTTTTTAAACGGAAAAATATTTGCGAATTTTGCAATTTTCAATATAACTCAAAAAAATATTTTATTAGGTGATACTTACGATTTAGATAACTTAACAACAAGAGGAGAGCAAAAGAGTAGAGGTTTTGAAACAGATATTTCTGGTTATGTATTGCCTAATTTACAGCTAACAGCTTCTTATGCATATACAAATGCAACAATAGAAGAAGATGCTATAACAGAATTTATTGGAGAAAGAATTGGAGGTTCACCAAAACATAATGCAAATTTTTGGGGACGTTATAATTTTACAAATAAAACTTTAAGAGGTGTTGGTTTTGGTTTAGGTGCACAATATGTAGGTGATAGATATACATGGTACAACCCTACATATGCTACCGATAGAGTATTATTACCAGAATATACAGTTTTTGATGCTGCTGTATATTATAAGCCAGATAATACAGGTATTCAATTAACACTTAAAGTAAATAATATATTTGATAAAACACATTGGTTAGGTGGTTTAAATCCTTCTAGGTTAGGTCCTGGTACGCCAAGAAATGTATTATTAAATGCAACTTATAATTTCTAATTTTATGAAAAAAGTAGTTGTTATTTTAATAGCAAAACAATTTTTTAAAAAGACCTTTCATCAAAAAGGTCTTTTTATGTTATTGTTTATTTTTTTGGCAGTTTTAGCGTATGTAACTACTAATAGTTGGCTTGCTTTTGAAGAACATGACCATGTTGTAGCACATCACCAAGATGAATCAAGAAAAAGTTGGGATAATAATCCTGATAAACATCCGCATAGAATGGCACATTTTGGATCATTTGTATTTCGTGCACAACATCCATTGAGTATTTTTGATTCTGGTATAGAAAGTTATACTGGAAATGCCATTTTTTTAGAAGCGCATAAACAACATACAGCTAACTTTTCTGAAGCAAGTTTATCAACGGGTTTGGTTCGTTTTGGCGATTTAAATATTACCATGTTGTTGCAACTTATTTTACCTTTAATTATCTTTTTCTTGGGTTATGCCGCAATTACATCAGAAAAAGAAACCGGAACTTTAAAAATTATGCATATTCAAGGTGCAAAAATTAAAGAAATTCTTTTGGGTAAATCTTTGGGTTTGTTCTTTGTTTCGGCAATTTTCTTTTTACCAGCATTTATCGCTTTATGGAGCATTGGTTTTTTAGAGAATAATAATTTAGATAATTCAGTAGTCATAAGATCTATATTAATTGCGGTAAGTTATATTTTATTTTACATGATTTTATGTTTTGTAACTATAATTATATCTGGTAAAAGTCAGAATTCTAATAAGGCATTGTTAAGTTTATTAGGTATTTGGTTATTGTTTTTTATAATTACTCCTAAAATGGCTCAAGTTTTAGGTAATTCTATACATCCTAATCTTTCTAAAATAGCATTTAAAGCAGCTATTGAAGAAGAAATTTCTAAACAAGGAGACAGTCACAATCCAGATGATCCCTATTTTAATAGTTTACGAGATTCCATTTTAAAGGTATATAAAGTTACAAATGTTAAAGATTTACCGATTAATTATAGTGGTTTTGTAATGAGTAAAGGAGAAGAGCAATCTGCCATAATTTATAATAAGCAACACAATAAGTTAATTGATACTTATAAAAAACAAAACAGTATTACTAATGGTTTGGTACTATTTAATCCTTATTTGGCGATTAAGAATTTATCGATGAGTTTTTCTGGGACAGATTTTGATACGTATGTAAATTTCTTATCACAAACAGAAGATTATAGATATAAACAATCTCAATATATGAATGAGTTGCAGATGAAATTTATTAGTAATAAAGCAACAAGTAGTGAAGGTAAAGTTAATGTGATTGATAAATCTTACTGGAAATCTGCGCCTAAATTTAACTACGAATATATATCGATAAGTAAAACAATAAGTGCACAATTATCTGCAATTATTGCCCTTGTTTTTTGGTTACTATTTACACTGTTATTTATAACAAAATTTTCTAATCATTTTAAAATATTCTAATGATGTATACACTATTAATCAAACAATTTTTTAGATCTAAAACGGTTTTATTGGCTTTTGGTATATTGATGGTTTTAGGGTTTTTAAGTATTGAAACAGGAAAACAATTTCTAAATCAAAAGCAAAGAGTTATTGCTAAAACAGAAATACAGCAAGAAAAGCATATAAAAACCCAAACCAATCTTCATAAAGATGATTTAGGGTTGTTGTTGTACTATTTAAAGTTTTCATTTATTAATCCTGTAAATTCGTTAGCAGGCATATCTATAGGACAAAGCGATTTAAATTCACACATACAAAATATAACCATTTTAAATCTTGAAGGACAAAAATATGATACAGATTTAGTAAACCCTATGAAGTTAAGTGTAGGTAATTTAGATATTAGTTTTTTAATTATTTTTCTTTTTCCGTTGATAATAATTGCCTTAAACTTTAATGTTTTATCCGAAGAAGAGGAGAGTGGTACTTGGAAGTTGATCACAATTCAAGGAAAATCTACTTTTAAATTTTTAATGCAAAAAATAGCAATAAGAGGTTTTTTTGTGGCAATAATTTTAGGCTTATTATTCTTTTCAGCAAAAGTTATTTTAGAAATTCCTTTTAATAGACCTTTTTTACAAATGATAATAATTAGTTATTTGTATCTATTATTTTGGTTTTCAGTTTGCTTTTTTATCATTTTATTAAGAAAATCGTCAAATACAAATGCGATTGTATTGTTAAGTACTTGGTTGGTTTTGGTTGTTTTTTTACCAGTTTTGGTAAATAATTACATTACCAATGCATACCCTGTAGAAGAAGCTTTTACAATGACCATTAAGCAAAGAGACGAATATCATAAAAAATGGGACACTGATAAAAGAGAAACTTTAGATAAATTTTACGCACATTATCCTCAATTTTCTCATTATAAACTTCAAGAAGAAGGTTTTTCTTGGTTGTGGTATTATGCAATGCAACAAATGGGCGATGATGAATCGAAAAAAGAACGAGATGAAATGTATCTTAAAATCGAAAAAAGAGAATCATTAAGCAAAAAGATTGCTCAATTTTTTCCACCATTACAAGTGCAATTATCCATGAATGCTATTGCAAATACAAGTTTAACTGACCAAATAGCGTTTTTAAATGCAACAACAAATTTTCATGAAGATTTACGTTTACAGTTCTATCCTAAAATCTTTGATAATAAACTGGCAAATTCAATAGACTGGAAGCAATACAAACCTGTAGTTTATAAATCAAAAACTGCTTTTAATTTGTATGATACTATTCTTTATATGTCTTGTATTATAATATTATTAATAGGTTTTGGAGTTTTAAAAAACTTAAAACATTTTACTTGATAATAATTTAAACTAAATAATAGCAATTAAGTTAGACGAAATATAAAAATTTATGCGTTTAACTTAATTGTTTAAAAAATAAAAAATGATAATTTTAAAACAGAAATCTGATATTCTAGGAAGTTTTGTAAGTTCCTTATGCTTAATGCACTGTATTGCAACTCCGTTTATTTTCGTAGCACAAACGGGTATGAGTGCCTGTTGTACAACAACTCCGATTTGGTGGAGTATTATTGACATATCTTTTTTAGTAATTTCTTTTTTTGCTATTTATTGGTCAATAAAATTAACCACCGCAAAATGGATGAAATTTGCGTTATGGATAAATTGGTTTTTATTATTTGTCGTAATTATAAACGAAAAATTAACTCTTTTTTACTTACCAGAAGTAACAATTTATATACCGGCTTTAGCACTGGTAATTTTACATATTTATAATAGAAAATATTGCAAGTGTAATGTTGATACTTGTTGTGTTAAAGAAATTTAATACAAAATTACTTTTATGATCTATTTTCGATACAAATATTATTTTTAGATTCTTAAGAGTCGCTAAAGTCTGAAAAGTTCGAGTTTTTATTTTCTTTTAATATGCTTTTATTATCCAAAATAAAACAAAGTACTACCAAAGTAAGCTAAAAGCTAACAAATCTATTTCCCGATACAAAAATTACTAAAAATGTGTCCAAGTATATCTTTATCTACATCATATTCACCAGTAATGTTACCAAGGTGACGTAAGCATTCTCTAATATCAATAGAAAATAAGTCTGTAGAAATTTCTAAATCGATACCTTGCTGTACTGATGTTATTGCCATTAAAGCATTGTTTAGCGCTTCAAAATGACGAGAATTTGTTACTATAGTTTCGTTATTGCTTAAAGCACCAATATTAACTAGAGAAGTTAATTCATTCTTTAAATCATCAATTCCTGTTTTGTTTTTTGCAGATAATAAAATTAAGTTTTCAATTTTAGATTGTAATTCTGCACTGTCGTGGCAAGATAAAGTGTCAATTTTATTGGCTATTACTAACAAGCGTTTATTTGGGAAACGTGTTTTTATAGTTTCTATTTCTTGCAAAAACTCTTCGCTAGCGTAAGAAAATTTATTAGAATCTATTAAAAAGATAATTAATTGAGCATTGTCTGCTTTTTCATATGCTTTTTTAATACCTATATTTTCTACAACATCTTCTGTTTCTCTAATTCCTGCAGTATCTATAAACCTAAATGCTACACCATCAATAATTAGTTCGTCTTCTATGGCGTCTCTTGTAGTACCAGCAATATCAGAAACAATTGCTTTTTCTTCATTTAAAAGCGTGTTTAATAATGTAGACTTCCCAACATTTGGCTCTCCAATAATTGCAACGGGAATTCCGTTTTTCATTGCATTTCCAAATGAGAAACTGTCAATTAAACGTTTTAATACAAAGGTAATTTTAGAAACTAGTTCTTTAAACTTAGTTCTATCTGCAAATTCTACATCTTCACCAGAAAAATCTAATTCTAATTCTATTAAAGCTGCAAAATCTAATAATTGTGCGCGTAAATCTTTTAGTTCATTTGTAATACCGCCACGCATTTGCTGAATTGCCATTTGATGACTTGCAGCAGAATTAGATGCAATTACATCTGCAACAGCTTCTGCTTGCGATAAATCCATCTTTCCGTTTAAGAAAGCGCGCATTGTAAATTCTCCATTATCTGCCATTCTACAACCTTTTTGTAAAAATAACTGAATAATTTCTTGTTGAATAAAACTAGAACCATGACAAGAAATTTCAACTACATTTTCGCCAGTATATGAATTAGGATTCTTAAAAACGGATACTAAAACTTCATCTAAAAGAATATTATTCTCTACAATATGTCCTAAATGTATCGTGTGAGTTTTCTGGTTTTTTAAGGTTTTATTTTTTTTAATTGATTTAAAATTGGCATCAACCAAATTAATAGCATTTTCACCAGAAAGTCTAATTACAGAAATTGCACCAACTCCAGAAGGTGTTGCTAAAGCAATAATAGTATCGTTTTGAATCATGTTGCAAAAATACATAAAGATTTTTGTGATAACCATAAAAAAAATCCGTCAAAAACTAATTGACGGATTTTTTTATATTATTTAAAACATTTTAAGCAGTTTCTAATTCTTCTTCTTTAACTTTAGATAAGTTTAATTTGTTATTTGGTACAAATTCTAACGTTCTCATTGGGAAAGGAATGTTAATGTTTTCTTTATCAAAAGCTTTTTTAATTTCCATGATGGCATTACTTTTAGCTTTTAATTTTTCTAAAGCATTTTCAGAATCTACCCAAAATCTACATAAAAAATTAATAGAACTGTCTCCAAACTCTGTGTAATAGAATTCTACTTTTTTTCCAATTTCATCTTGATTAAAATTGTGTCTAATAGTTTCTGTGGTTAACTTTTCTACTTTTTCTAAATCTGCACCATATTCTACACCACATTCTATAGCAATTCTCATTTTAGTAGTTAGAGAGTAGTTTTTAAACGGATTCTCTAAAATGGTTTTGTTAGGAATTACAACCATATTATTATCTGCTTCTCTTATAACAAAGTAGTTTAAGTTTATATCTATAACCTCACCAGAATAACCATTTGTTTCTACCCAATTACCAATATTAAGGTTTTTTCTAAAAGATAAAACCACACCAGAAATTGTATTAGACAATGTGCCTTGCAATGCTAAACCAATAACAATACCAGAAACCCCAGCTGCAGATACAATAGTTTTTAAAGTATCATCAAATTTTAAGACAGTCATAGCTAAATATAGACCAACTAAAATTGTTATTGCAGAAGCAAATCTAGAAACCAAGTCTCTAACAGATTTTTGCTTTATTTTTTTACCAATTGTTTTATTTACAATCGAGTTCATTGCTCTAGAGGCAAAGTAAGCTATTATAAGAACAACCATTGCAATTGCAAGATTTGGTATGTTCTTAATAAAAATATCTTTCCAGGCTTCTAATTTTTCTATTACTTTATTCATGTTCTTTTGTTTTAATTAATAATTTAAATACTTCAATAAAAAAGCATTAAAACTATTTAACAAAACTAGTATCTAAAGCACCATCTTTATTTTTAGACCAAGCATTTAACATCCAAGTAGATTTTTCTAACTCTCTAATATAAGCACCAATTAAATCTATAGTACCTTCATCTTTTGCTAAATCTGCTCTGTTTATAACTTTGCTTAATTGCTCTATAAGAATTTTATGATCTTCAATAATAGTAGTTACCATTTCTTCATCTGTTAATAACGGACTAGATTCTTTAATTTTAGAAACTTCTAAATAATTAGATAAATTACTAACTGGGTGAAACTTTAAAGTTATAATTCTCTCAGCAACTTCATCAATCTTTACTTTGGTGTCGTTATACATTTCTTCAAATCTAATATGTAAATCGAAGAAATTTTTTCCTAAAACATTCCAATGAAAGTTTCTTAATTTTTGGTAATACATATGGTAATCTGCCAAAAGTACATTTAGCTCTGTTACAACGGGTACAATTTTTTCTTTGTCTATATTTAAATAATTCATAATATTTTTGTTTTTAAGTTCAATACAAAACTACAAGCAATTAGCCTTTTAGCTTTGCTCAAATAGTTTACATGTTAACTCAAATACTACTTTAACAAAATATTAATAAAGAGAGTTTTGTAACATAACAGGTAAATTTGCGTCTAATTAGTACACAATTAAAACCTTATATATAAAAATGAAAGAAGACAAACAGTTATTGGTAATTACGCATTTAAGTCAGTTATTAGATTTTGTAACAGGAATTGGTGGCTTTATAGTGCCGTTAATTTTATGGTTAACAAAAAAAGATGAAATTTTTGGAATGGACGCTCATGGTAAAGCAATTATAAATTTCAGAATTTCTATGTTTATTTACCTATTGCTATGTATTCCTTTAATTTTATTATTTGGTTTAGGAATTATAGGATTAATTGTTATTGCAATTTTCTATTTAATATTTCCTATTATAAATGCTATAAAGGTTAGTAATAACGAAGCACCAAGTTATCCTTTAAGTATTCAGTTTTTAAAGTAAAAAGAATATTTTATAAATTAAAAAATCGTCCTTTTAAAAGACGATTTTTTTTTGTTTGGGCGTTACCTTTCAGGTCAGGCTTTACGCACTCGCTTTTGGCTCATTCTTCGCAAAAGAGCTCAAACAAATGCTTCAATCCTTAACGCAAGCTTATTAATTAGTACCTTGAAAGCTAAAAAAGCTTATATATTTTTAATAACATCTTCATACTCGTAAAAAAAGAGTTCAAACTTAGGCATTGTTTCTACAAAGAATTCGTAGCAATCTCGCCAAGTATTTTTGTTATGAATGCTAAATTTTCCTTCAAACGGAACGTAAATTCTATGAATTGTCTTTCCGCTATCTAATTCATATTCATTATTAAATATAACTTCTGGTAATTCTGTTTCTAGTAAAACCTTTAAAGATAACATTTGGTCAAAGTAGAGTAGGTTTACCAATTCATCTGGGTTTTCTATATCTAAACAAACAGCAGCTTTTTTTCTATCTGCAACAAATTTAAAAGAGAACCCCTTAATTTTTGTGTTGTATAGTAACCATTTTCTTGGAAAAGATTTTCCAAAACTAGTCCAAAATTCTTTACGTATTAATTCTGCTTCTGCTTTAGAAAACATGTTGTAATTTTATTTTACAATTTATATTAATTAGATGTAGTTTTAATAGGCGTAAATCTACTAGCCGTGTATTTTAGCAACATTACCACGTTCACGCATCATTTCTGCTTCAAAAGCTAATAAAGCGTTCCATTTTTCGTCTACTATTTCTCTGTCTTGGTATTGTCTTGCAAAACTTAAGAAAGTAGTGTAGTGGTTTGCTTCAGAAACCATTAAGTTTTTATAGAAAGTAGACAGTTCTTCATCTTCCATGTTTTCAGAAAACACTTTAAAACGTTCGCAACTTCTAGCTTCTATTAAAGCAGCAATTAATAAACGTTGTACTAAGGCATTTGTTCTGTCTTTTGTTTTGTTAAAAAACTTCTGAAGCCTAATAGCGTAATCGTTTTTTTGCTCTCTTCCTAAAGTCATTCCTCTTTTTACCATTAATAAATGCACCATTTTAAAATGTTGCATTTCTTCAATAGCAATATTGCTCATTTCTTTTACAAGTTCTGTTTCTTCAGAATAATTTATAATAATAGAAACGGCATTAGAAGCTGCTTTTTGCTCTAAAAAAGCATGATCTGTTAATATTTGCTCTAAATTTACTTTGGCAATATCTGCCCAAGAAGTTTCTGTTTCAAATTGTAGTCCTAACATTTTTCTATAATTTTTTGCAAACTAGCGCCAAAATAGGCGAGTGCTTTAATTTCTTTTACACTTGCTAATCTCTCGTTACTAAGAACTAAAAGACCAACATTAGTAGCTTCTATGTGATATTGTTTATTGCTTTCAAAGAACAAAATTAGTTCATCTGTAAAAAAGGCTCTAATTTTTTCTTCACTTTTTCCAGATAAATAAAAACGTTTGCTAAAATCTGGGTGATTATCCATATCTATATCTTTATAACCAGCAAAGTGCAAAATGTATTCAAAAACACCTTCTTTGTCTAAGGTAAACTTAGGTAGTTTCTTTTTTGTGTGTATATGCAACATGGTTGCTTTAATAACTTGTTTGGCAATCATTTCTCCTTCAGAAAACTGAACATCAAAAAGTGTACAATCATTGTTAGATAAAACATTAGAGACTTTATCTATTTTACGAGTTTTAAAATAACCAAACTGTGGTAATTCTTCCATTTCTAAGTCAGAAAAAGCGTCATAACAATAATGCATTTCTTCGCTAATTTTCTGAATAGATTTTTGCCTTTTAGTTAAAACACCTTCTTTAGGAATTATTTGTTTTGGTAATATTTTTCTTAGCGCAAAAGGATGCTCGCTTCCAGACTTAGAATCGTCTAAACCTATAACTTCAAAATGACCACCTTTTCTTTCGAAAGTTTCAGAATAATTATTCATGTTTTCCATTACAGAATGGTCTACAAAATCACACAAAGAAAAATCTACAATAGCTTCTTCTGTTTCTGGAATTTGATCAAGTTTAGATTTTAATTTAGTGTAGTTTAAAAAGCTAGAAAAGTTCTTTACACTTACATAATATTTATCATCTTCGGTAAACATTAAAACATTTGGCTTCAAAATATTTTTAACAAAAAGTAATACGTTTTTATTGATGATTATGTGTATTATGAATGTGATAATGATTCCTATTAATATTCCGGTAATTAGACTTGTAGATATTGTTACTAAAAGTGTTACTGTAAATATTATTAATTGTTCAGAACCAACACTAAATACTTTTTTTATGTTGTCTGGAGATGCTAATTTATAGCCAGTAAACACTAAAATGGCTGCTAAAGCAGCCAAAGGAATCTTTCGTAATTCTGTTGCGAAAAGTAAAATAAAAGCGACTAAAAAGAGTGCATGAAAAAAGTTTGCAGATCTATTACTACCTTTATTGTTTACATTTACAGAGCTTCTTGCAATTACTGTAACTACATTTAATCCGCCTAAAAAACCGCTAATTACAGTTGCTAAACCGAGAGCTCTAATGTCTTTATTTATGTTAGATCTTCGTTTTAAAGGATCTAGTTTATCTACTGCTTTTATACTTAATAAACTCTCTATACTTGCAATTAATGTAATAGAGATAACTGCACTTATAAATTCAGATTCATAGATTTTTCCGAAATCTGGAAAAGCAAAATTGGCTAAAATATCTGTAGGTAAATCTATTAGTAAGCTCTTGTTTATTGGATATTTAGTTGCAGAAAACATATCGAAATAGTAGTATAAACCAACGCTTAAAACAACAATCCACATAGGTGCAGGTATTAGTTGAAAGTATTTATTTCTTATTTTGCTATAAAATATCATAATCATTAAGCTAATTACGCCTATTAAGCCTGCATAAAAAGAGCTTGATCCTGCAGAGGTAATAAAGTTTGTAATTCCTTCAGGAACTTGTATTAAGAGTTCTATAATGCTTCCTTTGGCGTTTAAATTACCAAGCATTACATGAATTTGTTTTGCGAAAATTCCAATACCAATTGCTGCTAACATTCCTTGTATAGCAGACGATGGAAAGAAATCTCCTAAAGCACCCATTCTTAAAAAGCCCAGAATTATTAGTAGAATACCAGAAATAACAATTGCTGCAAGTGTAAATAGATAACCTTGGTAAACGTCTCCGTTTCCTAAAATAGTAATTGCAGAAAGAATTACAACAACCAAACCGTTACCAGGGCCTGTAATTGTAACGTTAGAGCCACCAATTAAAGAAACTACAACACCACCAACAATTGCAGCAATAATACCAGAAATAGGTGGCGCTCCAGAAGCTAAGGCTAGTCCTAGTCCTAGTGGTAGTGCAATTAAAGAGACTACAAAACCAGAAAATAAGTTCTGAGGAATTTCACCTAAAAACGTTTTAAAAGTATTTTTTTTATTCATTTATTTTACAATTAAAACATCTGTTGGTAATTCAGATAAAATATATTCAATGTCGTGAGGAAAAATTCTGTCTAGAAGTCCAATTTTTGTTGGTGCATTCATTACTAATAAATCGGCTCTTTTTACTTTAGCATAATGTCCAATCGAATATCCTCTTGTGCCAAAAATGCTCTGAGTTTTTATAGAGATGTCATTACAAGTAATGTCTTTTAAAATATTATTTACACGCTGGTCTTCTCTGTTTTTTAGTCGTTCTTTTGCTATAGTTGCCTTTCTTAAACTCTTATCATCGTTTACTTTTACTTGTAATTCTCCTTGACTAATTTCTTCAACAATTGTCATTTTTTTACAATTAAAATGTTTAGAAAATAGAATGGAAGTCTTGATGGTTTCTTCTGTTTTTTCGTTTTTCAAGCCATTAACAACCATGTGTTTACATTCTTGTCTCTCAACAGATGGTTTAATAAGTAGTAAAATAGAGCAATTTGCTTTTCTAGTAATTTTTCTTGCAATAGAACCTACATAATATTTTAATAAATTCTCTTTTTGTAGTGCACCTAAAATTAGTAAATCTACTTTTTCTACAGAAGTTGTATTTAAAATTACTTTTACAGGTTCACCTTCTTGCCAAATTGTTTTTATTGGTTTTTTTAGAGGTTCTGCTTCAGAAAGAATTTTATTTAAATCTGCTTCTTTTTTTGCTGTTTTTTCGCCAACATGAACACCAATTAATTCGGCATTAAACATATTTGCAATTCGGGTAGCTTCAAAAATATTTGGTTTTAAATTGGGTGAAAAAGCAACACCAATTAAAATTTTTTGTATTTGTTGCAAGAATTAATTTTAGAGATTAACTTAAAGGCACAATATATAACAAACTTTATGGTAAAGAAAAAAACTATAAAATATATTTTCAGGCTAATGAAACATTCTTAAATTTACTTTCTATAAATTAAAGACATATAATGTTAGAATTAGCAGGAATCATCATATTAGGAATATTAGCACAATGGGTAGCTTGGAAGTTTAAAATTCCTGCAATTTTACCATTAATTTTAATTGGTTTACTAGTTGGGCCAATAGCTGCAGCGTATTTAAGTGAAGATGGTTCTAAATGGATAGAGCCAATTTGGAATGGTACAAAAGGATTATTTCCTGGAGAAAGTCTCTATTATTTTGTTTCTTTAGCTATTAGTATTATTCTTTTTGAAGGTGGTTTAACGCTTAAAAGAAGCGAAATTAAAAATGTTGGACCCGTAATTACTAAGTTAATTACGTTAGGTTCTGCAATTACTTTTTTTGGTGCGGGAATTTTAGCACATTATATCTTTAATTTAGGTTGGGATCTTTCTTTTCTTTTTGCGGGTTTAATTATAGTTACAGGACCAACTGTTATTACGCCAATTCTTAGAAATATTCCGCTTAAAAAAGACATTTCTACTGTTTTAAAATGGGAAGGAATTTTAATAGATCCAATAGGAGCCTTGGTTGCTGTATTGGTTTTTGAATTTATTAGTGTTGGTGGAGGTAGTGGCTTTACTAAAACTGCTTTAATGGAGTTTGGTAAAATCTTGTTATTTGGTGCTACTTTTGGTTTTACTTTTGCGCATGCATTAGCATATGCAGTAAATAAGAAGTTAATTCCGCATTATTTACTAAATGTGGTATCATTATCCACAGTTTTACTTGTTTTTGTTTTGTCAGATATGTTTGCACATGAATCTGGTTTATTGGCTGTTGTAGTTATGGGAATGGTTTTAGGGAATGGAAAACTAAAAAACCTTAAGGAATTATTATATTTCAAAGAATCTCTAAGTGTTTTGCTAATTTCAATTCTATTTATTTTGTTAGCAGCAAACATTAATATGGAAGATTTATTGCTTTTATATACTTGGAAAACAGCTGCATTATTTGCAATAGTTGTATTTATAATTAGACCATTAGCAGTATTTGCAAGTACATTTAATTCAAAGTTAAAATTAAATGAAAAACTATTTATAAGTTGGGTAGGTCCAAGAGGTATTGTTGCTGCGGGTATTGCTTCTTTATTTGGTAGCAAACTATTAAAACAAGGTGTAGAAGGTGCAGAGTATATAACTCCTTTAGTTTTTATGATTGTTTTAGGAACCGTTTTATTAAACGCAACTACTGCAAGAATGTTCGCGAAAATGGTGGGTGTTTTTCTTAAAAAATCAGATGCAATTTTATTTGTAGGTGCTTCTAATCCTACAAGATTAATAGCAAATTACTTAAAAGAAAAAGGAAAAAGAGTTGTTTTAATAGATTCTAATAAAAACTTTATAGAACAAGCTACAAATGAAGGTTTAGAAGCTTTAAAAGTAGATATTTATGATGATGATTTAACGGAGAATATAGAACTTAATGATGTTGGTTACTTAATTGCTATAACAGGTAGTGATATGGTAAACAAATATGCTATAAGCAGTTTTTCTAAAGTATTTGGTGAGCATGGTGCTTATAAGTTAGCATCTTCTAAAGAAGTTTTAGAAGCAACAGAAACAGACAGAAAAAGTTTCTTTACACCAAATGATGATTATATTAATTTAAGTGAAGCTTACAGAGAAAATCCTGAGATAATAGAGCTAGAGATAGAAACTGAAGCAGCATACAAGGCTATTTTAGAAAAGCTTTCTAAAGAAGAAAAATGCATTCCGTTGTTTGTTAAAAGTGATGAAGGTATTTACTTAATTTCAGAATTTGAAAAAACAGAACAAGCAAAAGAAAATCTAGTTTTATCTTATTTGGGTAGAAAGATTGAAATTCAAGAAAATAAAGCTTCGTAAAACTTAACTAAATTTTATAAACAAGTAATCAGAAGGTTTTTGTTACAAGTCTAGTTCAAAAGTTTGACGCAATTTTTCTAAAAGCGGATTTTTTTCTTTTAATTTCTTGTATTTTTCATCTGGTGTGTAAGCAAATTTCTTTTCTACAGCCTCGTTAAGTATAACAGTTATGGAAATTCCATAATTGTTTAATTTCTCGCGTAAGAAATTCAATAATTTAGATCTTCCTTTTTTAAACTGATCTTCCATTAGTTTGTTAGGAACTGTAAAAGAGATTTTAAATTGCTGTCCTAATTTTGGTATGTCTGTACCAATAATAGAAGCCATACTGCGTTCACCTTTTTTAATAAGAATATTTACGTATTCTCGCCAAAGCATTTGTAGTTTCTCTTCAGAAAAAACATCTCTTGGATGATTGTCAAAATTTTCTTGTACAACCGTCTTTTTAACCTTATTCTGCTGATTAAAACCTTTTAAAGAGTATTTGCTTGGTTGTTTATTTAAACGCCCTACATTCTTTAAAACAGGTTTTGGCGCAACTGGTGTTTCTGTAACTGGCGCAGGTGTTTTGGCTACAGGTGTTTGTGGTTTTTCTGTAATTTTTGTGGCAGCTATTGGTGCTTTCTTTTTTGCTGGCGAAAGTGCCTGAAAAAAGGTTGCAGGAATTATGTAGTTAGCTGGTTTTTTTTTTTCTCCATCAAAAGTGATAG
>CAXBIR010000061.1:0-19275 GCA_963975825.1 uncultured Polaribacter sp. | reverse complement strand
ATTTGTCTTCAAAAGAAGCTTGTTCAACTTTAAGATTAATTGTAGATAATGATAGTGATTTATTATCACCAACATCTGCTTACAATTTAGTGGATATTGGAGGAGGTTTGTATAAAGCTAACAATGTAGTTTTTTCTGATAATGATTATTTTGCTGTAGAATACCAAGATTTAATAGTTGTAGATGATACACAATACTATAATGGATCTGGAGATGTAAATGTACCAGATTTAACTAATGGTTGCTATAAATTATTGGTAAAGAGTACTTCTAATGGTTCATTGGCTTTAACAGAAGATGCAATTGTTAGAGAGATAGAAATAGAAAGTGGAGGTATTTTATCTGTTAATTCTGGAGTTTTGTTAAAAGTAATTAATGGTATTGTTAACAACGGTGATATTAGGTTAGTTGGAAATTCTCAACTAGTTCAAACACATAATACGGGTGTAAATTTAAATTCAGGAACAGGTAATTTACATGTAGACCAAACAGGAGCAACATCTACCGTTTTTCAATCTGGTTATTGGTCTTCTCCTGTAAGAAAATCGGGTACAGTTGCAGGGACTTCTTATGCTATAAATGATGTTTTAAAAGATGGTACAAACGTATCTACATCTGCTATACCTTCAGTAGGCGAAGCGGCTGATATAAATTTTACTTCAAATCTTGATGGAAATGCAGCAACGGATCCAATAGAAATAAGTTCTAGATGGCTTGCTAAGTTTATTAACGCAAGTGATTGGACTAGATTTTTAAGCCCAACAGATGCTATCTTTACGCCAGGTGAAGGTTGGAACATGAAAAGTGTAGGAGCAACATTTACCTTTTTAGGAACACCTAATGATGGAGATTATTCTTTTGCTTTAGATCAAAATAAATTTAATTTAATAGGAAACCCTTATCCTTCAGCATTAGATGCAGAGGCTTTTATAACAGATAATTCTTCTAGTTTTAATGGCGTAATTTATATTTACAACGGTTTGTCTGATGATACACATGTTAGAGGAGATTATTCTGGTACCTATAATACAATTGTTAGTGGAGTAACAGTTGGTGGTGGAAGATATTTACCAATAGGGCAAGCATTTTTTGTGACAAAAGAAACTGCAGGCTCTGGTACATTAACTTTTAGAAATTCTCAAAGAACATTAACTACCTTGTCAAATACAGGTGCTATTTTAGCTAAAAGTAAAGCTGTTAAAAGTAGCGTAGTTGAAAATGAAAAAGAATTACCAACTTTAAAAATTGATTTTAAGTTTGATTTATCTGAAACGAAAGAACGCACAAGAACAGTAGCAACTGTGTTTAGAGGTTTAACTGATGAATATGATATGGGTTTTGATGCAGTTATGTGGGGTTTACAGCCAACAGATTTATATTTAAAGGTCAAAGGTTCTGACAGTCCGTATATTATTACAGGAACATTTGATTTTGATAATACTTTACAATTGCCTTTAGTTGTTCAGTTAGATGAAGACCGAGAAGTTCATTTTTCTATAAGTGAAAAAATTAAAATAGATTCTCCAGTATATTTACACGATAAGGTATTAAATACATATTATGATTTAGGTGAAGGTTCTAAAACTTTAAATTTACCAACAGGTGAGTATACAGATAGGTTTTTTATAACTTTTACTTCTCAAACATTAAGTAATCCTGAAGTAAATGAAAATGAATATTTAATTTCTGTTTATGGAACAAGTGATGGTAAACTAACAATTGAAAACAAAACCAATATAGAAATTGAAGCTGTAAAAGTTTATAACCTTTTAGGTGCACAAATATTTAATTTTGAAGTAGAAAACAGTAAAGAAGAACTAAATTTTAATATCAGTAAATTGGCAAAAGCAGTTTATATAATAGCCGTAGAAACAGAAAAAGGTACGATAAATAAAAAGATTATAATAGAATAAAAAAAGCATCCAATTTAATTGGATGCTCTTTTTTATAAGTATAAATGCTTTAAAACTTATTTAGCTTCAGCATATCTACGCTCAACTTCATTCCAGTTAATTACATTAAAAAATGCATTAATATAATCTGGTCTTCTGTTTTGGTAATTTAAATAGTAAGCATGTTCCCAAACATCTAATCCTAAAATTGGAGTTCCTCCACAAGTAACACCTGGCATTAATGGGTTATCTTGGTTTGGTGTAGAACATACTTCTACTTTTCCTCCAGGATGCACACATAACCAAGCCCAACCAGAACCAAATTGTGTAGCAGCTGCTTTAGAAAAAGCATCAATAAAAGCATCTTTAGAACCAAAAGCAGCTTCAATAGCATCTTTTAATTCTCCAGAAAGATACCCTTTATCTTCAGGATTCATTACTGACCAAAATAATGAATGATTAAAAAAACCACCACCATTATTTCTAACAGCACCATTACTCATATCTAAATTAGTAAGAATATCTTCAATAGATTTACCTTCTAAATCAGTACCTTCTATTGCTCCGTTTAATTTTGTTGTATATCCGTTGTGATGTTTGCTATGGTGAATTTCCATAGTTCTAGCATCTATATTTGGTTCTAATGCATCGTATGCATAACCTAATTCTGGTAATTGAAAAGCCATTTTTTTATGTTTTTAAGTTCGTATAATTTTTGCTGATGTAAATTTACTTAATAAGAAGCAGTTTTACAAAAAAATACGCTTATGTTAATTTATACTAGTATAACAAAGATTTATTCGCCAAACTTTTGCATAAATTCTTCTACTTTATTTACCATGTTTTTACTTCCGCAAACAAAAGGAACTCTTTGGTGTAACTCTGTTGGCTCAACATCCATAGTTCTTGTATAACCATCAGAAGATTTACCATTTGCCTGTTCAGCAATAAAAGCTATTGGGTTACATTCGTATAATAAACGTAATTTTCCATCAGGATTTCTAGAACCTTTTGGATATAAATAAATTCCTCCTTTAATCATATTTCTATGAAAATCTGAAACTAAAGAACCAATATATCTACTAGTATAAGGTCTTTCTCCTTCTTCTTCTTGACAATATTTTATGTATTTCTTTATTCCTTCAGGAAAATCGAAATAATTTCCTTCATTTACAGAGTAAATATTTCCATCTTCTGGAAACGTCATGTTTGGGTGAGATAGATAAAAAGTACCAATTGCTGGGTTTAATGTAAAACCATTTACACCATCTCCAGTTGTATAAACTAACATTGTAGAAGTACCATAAACTACATAACCAGCAGCTATTTGTTCGCTTCCTTTTTGTAAGAAATCTTCTAATTGTACAGGAGTTCCAACAGGAGTAATTCTTCTGTAAATTGAAAAAATTGTTCCAACAGAAACATTTACATCTATATTAGAAGAACCATCTAAAGGATCTATAAGAACAACATATTTGTTTTGATGGTTTTCATCTTGACTATTAATAGAGATAAAACTATCTTCTTCTTCACTTGCAATACCACAAACAATATTTCTTTTTGTTAGTGTCTGAATAAACTTATCATTTGCATAAACATCTAACTTTTGTTGATCTTCACCTTGTATGTTGGTATCTCCATAAGCACCAATAATATCTACTAAGCCGGCTTTATTAACTTCATGATTTACTACTTTAGCAGCTAATCTTATAGAATTTAATAAGCTAGAAAGTTCACCAGAACTATATTTAAAAGCATGTTGATTGTCAATAATAAATTCTCCTAATGTTTGTTTTTTTGGTAACATATTGTTGTGTATAGTTAATACTACAAATATGCATTTTTTTTGAGGAACTACATCGTTTTAGTGCTCGTTTTTAGTTTGTAAATCATCTATTTTAGTGATTTTTAAACAAATCGAAAATAACTGTGTAAAATATTCAATTATTTTTAAGCGAAATCAAAAAAACTATCTTTGACTAAAATTAAAACAATATGAATTTTAATATAAGATTAGGTAACAAAGAAGATATGCAAGCTGTTTTTAATTTAATTACAGAATTAGCAATTTTTGAAAAAGAACCAGAAGCTGTAGAAATTACGGTAGAAGATTTAGTTAGAGATGGTTTTTCTGAAAACCCGAAATTTAAAGTTTATGTTGCAGAACAAGAAAATACAATTATTGGTATTGCTTTATTTTATGAACGTTTTTCTACTTGGAAAGGAAGAACAATTCATTTAGAAGATTTAATAGTAACTAAAAGCAAACAGAAAATTGGAGCAGGAAAAGCTTTGTATTCTGCAGTTTTAAAATATGCAAAAGATAATAATTTTAATAGAGTTGCTTGGGAAGTAATAGATTGGAACACCAATGCAATAGACTTTTATAAAAGCACAGGCGCAACTTATTTAAATAATTGGTCTGTAGTGCAAATGAACAAAGAAAATTTAGCAAAATTTATTCAAAATAATTAGAAATGAAGATTTTTAAATTTGGTGGGGCATCTGTAAAAGATGCAGCAAGTGTAAAAAATGTAACTAATATTTTACAAAGCGAAGGAACTGAAAATACGGTAGTTGTAATTTCTGCAATGGGGAAAATTACCAATGCTTTTGAAGAAGTTATTGACGCTTATTATAATAAAACAGATAAATTATCAGAAAAATTAGGAGATGTAGAAGACTTTCATAAGAATTTAATGAAAGATTTATTTGATGATGATGATGCTATTTATAAAGAAATAGATATTCTTTTAGGAGAATTAAGTTGGTTCTTAGCAAGAAATACTTCCCAAAGATTTAATTATGTTTATGATCAGATTATTTGTTTTGGAGAACTTTTGTCTACAAGAATTGTAAGTGCTTATTTAACTAAAGTTGGTATAGATAACAACTGGTTTGATGTTAGAAATTATATAAAAACAGATAGTAATTATAGAGATGCAAAAGTAGATTGGGACTTAACTCAAGATATTATTTCTAGTAAATTAGATGCTAGTAAATTAAATATTACACAAGGTTTTATTGCGGCAAATGATACAGAGAACACTACAACTTTAGGTAGAGAAGGATCTGATTATACTGCTGGTATTTTTGCATATTGTTTAAATGCTGAAAATGTAACAATTTGGAAAGATGTACCAGGTGTTTTAAATGCAGATCCAAGAGTTTTTGAAGAAACTACTTTATTAGAGCAAATTTCTTATGAAGAAGCAATAGAAATGGCTTTTTATGGTGCTTCTGTAATTCACCCAAAAACATTACAACCATTACAGAAAAAAGAAATTCCTTTACTAGTTCGTTCTTTTATAAACCCAAAAGAAACTGGTACAAGAGTTACAGAAGGTACAAGGTTAGTACCTTATATACCTTGCTTTATTGTTAAGAAAAATCAAATTTTAGTGTCTATTTCTGCTTTAGATTTTTCTTTTATGGTAGAAAATAATATTAGTTATATTTTTAAAAAACTACATGATTATCAGTTGAAAGTAAATCTAATACAGAATTCTGCTATTAGTTTTTCTGTCTGTATAGATAATAAATTTAATAATTTTGATGCTTTTTATAACGACTTAAAAAAGGAATTTAAAATAGATGTTCAGAAAGGAGTAGATTTATTTACTGTGCGCCATTTCGATGAAAAAGCTGTAAAAAGCATAGAGCAAAAAGGTAAATCTTTATTAACACAAGTAAATAAAGAAACCATTCAGATAGTTTTAGGACCAAATTAATATGTAGATATATCTTTTTTCGTACATTTGCATTTACGTCTAATCGTAAATTATGGCATTAGTAACATCTAAGGAAATTGCACAAGTAATTGGTTTACAGAAGTTTGGTTTTTTGGGAACTTTTGTTGGTTGGATTCTTTTAAGAATTCTACGCATCTCATCTATCAATAAAATTTACGAAAAAAATAAAAATAAATCTGATTTAGATTTTTTAAACGGAATTTTAGATGACTGTAATATCAAATTCGAGATTCCTGAAGAAGATTTAAAAAGAATACCAAAAGAAGGACCATTTATAACGGTTTCTAATCATCCTTTAGGAGGTATAGATGGTGTTTTATTGTTAAAATTATTAATAGAAAAAAGAGCAGATTATAAAATAATTGCCAACTTTTTACTGCACAGAGTAGAGCCATTAAAGCCTTATGTTATGCCTGTAAATCCTTTTGAAACAAGAAAGGATGCTAAATCTAGTGTTGCAGGAATTAAAAGCGCATTATTGCATTTACGAGAAGGTAAACCTTTAGGTATTTTTCCTGCAGGAGAAGTTTCTACTTATAAAGATGGAAAATTAAATGTAGATAAACCTTGGGAAGAAGGTGCTGTAAGGTTAATTAAAAAAGCAAATGTACCCGTAATTCCTATTTATTTTCATGCAAAAAATAGTAGGCTTTTTTACTTTTTATCTAAAATATCAGACACCTTAAGAACAGCAAAATTACCTTCAGAAGTAATGTCTCAAGGTGGTAGAGTAATTAAAGTTAGAATAGGAAAACCTATTTCTGTTAAAGATCAAAACGAGTATAAAGACATACCAGCCTTCTATGAATTTATTAGAAAGAAGACTTACATGTTGGCAAACCCTTTTGAGAAGGCACATAAATTACTTTCTGCTCAGAATATAAAAATTAAAAAACCTGCTAAAAAGATAACTAATCAAAGAAATACAGATCTTTTTGTTAAAGAAATAAACACTTTAAGAGAAAAAGAAGGTAGGTTATTAGAAAGTAAAAATTATGAAGTGTTTTTTGCAGGAGCAAAAGACATTCCTAATTTATTACATGAAATTGGTAGATTACGTGAGATTACCTTTAGAGATGTTGGTGAAGGAACTAATAAAACTATAGATTTAGATAAATACGATAAGTATTATCATCATTTAATTTTATGGGACAGAGAAGCAAATTGTTTAGCTGGTGCTTATAGAATGGGTCTTGGTAAAGAAATTTATAAAAAATACGGAATTAACGGTTTTTATGTTCAAACTTTATTTAGAGTAGAACCAGAATTACATCAAATGATGGCTAATACTATAGAAATGGGTAGAGCTTTTATTATTGGTGAATATCAACAAAAACCAATGCCTTTGTTTTTACTTTGGAAAGGGATTGTACATGTAACTTTACGTTATCCAGAATATAAGTATTTAATGGGTGGTGTTTCTATTAGTAATCAGTTTTCAGATTTCTCTAAATCTTTAATGATAGAGTTTATGAAATCTCATTATTATGATCCATATATTGCGCAATATATTCATCCAAAAAAAGAATATAAAGTAAAACTAAAAGACGGTGATAAGGATTTTGTATTTGATGCAACCAAAGCAGATATGCAGAAATTTGATAAAATTATTGATGAAATTGAACCAGGAGCACTAAGAATACCTGTTTTAATTAAAAAGTATGTAAAACAAAATGCGCGTTTAGTTGCATTTAATGTAGACCCTAAGTTTAACAATGCTGTAGATGGTTTAATGTATATTAAAGTTGCAGATATACCAGATAGCACTGTAAAACCTGTGATGGAAGAATTTCAGGCAGAATTAGAAAAAAGAGCTACAGAATTGCAGAAAAATAAATAATCTCTTTAATTACTACGCAATAAATTTAAATTAAAACACAAGTTTACTTGCTGTTATTAAAAATAACCTGACAAAAAAGCAGTCTTTTTCATTTGGTATAGTTTTAGCTTTTAATATTTTGTATTAAAAAATGAAACAAATGAAAACATTTTTAAAAATTTTATTAACGGCTTTAGCTGTAATTGTATTAGCTAATATTTTACCAGGTGTAGAAGTTTCTGGTTATGTTTCTGCAATTATAGTTGCAATAGTAATTGCCTTGTTAAATATGATTGTAAGGCCACTGTTAATATTCTTTACATTACCAGCTACCATTGTAACATTTGGCTTGTTTATTTTTGTAATAAATGCAGTTATTATAATTCTGGCAGATAAATTAGTAGAAGGTTTTGCTGTTTCAGGATTTTTTGCAGCTTTGTTTTTTAGCATATTGCTGTCAATTTTTAGATCAGCATTATTTTCGTTGTTAAAAGATGATAAAAAATAATAATTTATAGAATAAGTTAATGAAAATCAGTGCAATTAAAATTTATAATATTTAAAGTTTTAGTTTTTTTTTACTGAAACAGAACAACTTAAATGCTTGTTAGGTATAATATTTTTGATTAATTTCGCATTCGATTTTTTTAAGATAAAAGAACAAAAGAGATGAATATTACAAGAGAAAACATAGATGCGTTAAACGCAGTTGTAAAAGTTGATATTGTTGCAGATGACTATCAAGCAAAAGTAACAGAATTGCTAACAGATTACCGAAAAAAAGCTGATGTTCCTGGTTTTAGAAAAGGGCAAGTACCAATGGGTATGATTAAAAAGCAGTATGGTAAGTCTATAATGATGGATGAGGTAAACAAGCTTTTACAACAATCTTTAAATAAGTTTTTAACAGAAGAGAAATTAGAGCTTTTAGGTAATCCTTTACCAAGAGTAAATGAAGATTTTAACTGGGATGCAGAAACACTTTCTTTTGAATTTGAATTAGGTTTAGCACCAGAATTTGATGTAGACTTAAAATCAAAAAAGAAAATTAACGCTTATAAGATTGTTGCTACAGAAGAATTATTAGAAGAAGAGGTAAAGAATATTCAAAACCGCTACGGAAAAATGATTCCTTTAGAAGAAGCTACAGAGCATTCTAACGTTACAGGAACTTTTGTAAATGAAGAAAAAGAAATCAACAAAAAAGCTACTTTTTTAGTAAACGATCTTAAAGGTAAAAAGAACGAAAAGAAAGTTATTGGAGCTAAAATTGGCGACGTAATTGAGTTAGGTACTAAGAAATTATTTGAAGATGATCATAAATTAGAACACATTTTAGGTGTTTCTCATGATGAAATTCACGATTTAGATATTACTGTTTCTTTAACAGTAGAAGAAATTACAAAAACAGAACCTGCAGATTTAGACAAAGAATTATTTGATAAATTATTTGCAGACGGAAGTGTAACTTCTGTAACAGAATTAAAGGAGAAAATTAAAGAAGATGCAGAAAAGCAATTCTTACAACAAGGAGATCAGCAGTTATTAAACGCTGTAATAGAATATTTAGTAGAAAATACTAAATTTGATTTACCTTCAGAATTTTTACAAAAGTGGTTACAAACTGCTGGCGAAAAACCATTAACAGCAGAAGAAGCTGCAGCAGAATTTGAAAAATCTGAAAAAGGTTTACGTTACCAATTAATCGAAGGAAAGATTATGAAGGATAACGATATTAAAATAGATTATGCAGAATTAGTAGAGTATGCAAAAGGATTTATCCGTACGCAAATGGCTCAGTTTGGTAACATGAATCCAGAAGATAAAGAATTGGATGAAATTGCTGGAAGAATTTTACAGAATCAAGAAGAAGCTCAGAAATTACAAACTCAATTAATTAGCCAAAAACTATTAGCTTTTTATAAAGAAAACATGAGTTTTAAAACGAAAGAACTTTCTTACGAAGATTTCATTAAAGAAGTTTACAAATAACAGTTTAAACTGTTTTATTAACTCTTTCCATTTATAACAATAGGAAAGAGTTATAAAAAATTAGAAACCTGAATTTGTTAGATTCAGGTTTTTTTAGCGACTAACTGAAACAAAAGAGTAAGAAATTGTTCTTATATTTACAAAACAAATATTAAAAGAATCACGAAAATGGATTACGGAAAAGAGTTCGAAAAATACGCAACAAAACATCACGGAATAAGTAGTACAAATTATACAAAGATAACTAGTAGTTTAACGCCATATATTATGGAAGAACGTCAAATGAACATCACACAAATGGATGTTTTTTCACGTTTAATGATGGATAGAATTATCTTTTTAGGAACTGGTATTAATGACCAAGTAGCAAATATTATACAAGCGCAATTATTGTTCTTAGAAAGTGTAGATGCTAACAAAGATATTTCAATTTATATTAATTCTCCTGGTGGTGGTGTTTATGCTGGTTTGGGTATTTATGATACTATGCAGTTTATTAAGCCAGATGTAGCAACAATTTGTACAGGTATGGCAGCTTCTATGGGAGCCGTTTTAATGTGTGCAGGAGAAAAAGGAAAACGTTCTGCGTTACCTCATTCTAGAATTATGATTCACCAACCTTTAGGTGGTGCACAAGGGCAAGCATCTGACATAGAAATTACTGCAAGAGAAATTTTAAAGTTAAAAGATGAATTGTATGAAATTATTGCAAATCATTCTGGACAGTCATTAGAAAAAGTTCATAAAGATTCTGATAGAGATTATTGGATGAAAGCTGATGAAGCAAAGACTTACGGTATGATTGATGAAGTTCTAGCAAGAAAAAAATAAGACAATTCTGTAATTACAAGAAGCGTAAAAGAAATTTTTAAAACAAGTTTCTTTATTATAATAGTAACAAGCTATAAGTAAATTAGCTTGTAGCCAAAAGCTAAAGACAATGTCGAAAGAAGAAAATTTAGAATGTTCGTTTTGCGGACGAAAAAAAGCAGAAACAGATTTACTAATTGCAGGTATGGACGCTCATATTTGCGATAAATGTATAGAACAAGCTCATGGTATTGTAGAAGAAGAAGTTTCTGAAACAAAAGCTAGTGGTTTATCTAAAGATTTAACACTTAAGAAACCATTAGAGATCAAAGAGTTTTTAGATCAGTATATTATTGGTCAAGATGAAACAAAACGTTCTATGTCTGTTGCAGTTTATAATCACTACAAAAGATTATTACAAACTAAAGATGATGAGGATGATGTAGAAATAGAAAAATCTAACATTGTTTTAGTTGGAGAAACTGGTACAGGAAAAACCTTGGTAGCAAAAACAATTGCAAGAATGCTAAACGTACCTTTTGCTATAGTAGATGCTACTGTTTTAACACAAGCTGGTTACGTTGGTGAAGATGTAGAAAGTATTTTAAGTAAACTATTACAAGCATCTGATTATGATGTAGAAAAAGCACAAAGAGGTATTATTTTTATTGATGAAATAGATAAAATTGCCAGAAAAGGTGATAACCCATCAATAACAAGAGATGTTTCTGGAGAAGGAGTACAACAAGCATTGTTAAAATTATTAGAAGGTACTGTTGTAAATGTTGCGCCAAAAGGAGGAAGAAAACATCCTGAGCAAAAATTTATAGAAGTAGATACTAAAGAAATTTTATTTATTGCTGGTGGTGCATTTGCAGGAATTGAAAGATTTATTAGTAAGCGTTTAAATATGCAAGCTGTAGGTTTTGGAGCTTCTTTAGATGATGATAAAGTAGATGAGGAAAACTTGTTGCAATACATTATTCCTTCAGACTTAAAAGCATTTGGTTTAATACCAGAAATTATTGGGCGTTTACCTGTTTTAAGCTACATGAATCCTTTAGACGCTAAAACCTTAAGAGCAATTTTAACTGAGCCTAAAAACGCTATTATTAAGCAATACTCTAAGTTGTTTACAATGGATGATGTAACGTTTAGCATAGAAGAAGATGCTTTAAATTACATTGTAGAAAAAGCAGTAGAATATAAATTAGGAGCCAGAGGTTTACGTTCTTTATGTGAAGCAATATTTACAGATGCAATGTTTGAATTACCAAGTTCAGACGAAAAAGTATTTAATGTTACCAAAGAGTATGCAGAAGCAAAACTTAACAATACAACTCTAAAGAAATTAAGAGCTGCTTCTTAAATTTATAAAATTATATATTTATTTATAAATCAACCTCACTAATATATCTTAGTGAGGTTTTTTTATTTTAACAAAATGCAAATCATTAGAAATATCTAATTCTTATATTTGTGCTTCCTTTTTTCAATAAATTACCAAAATGATATCAAGAAGTACCATAGACCGAGTTTTTGAAGCTGCAAGAGTAGAAGAGGTTATTGGAGAATTTGTTCAACTTAAAAAAGCAGGTAGTAACTTTAAAGGATTAAGTCCGTTTGTAGATGAGAAATCACCTTCATTTGTAGTTTCTCCAGTTAAGCAAATTTGGAAAGATTTTTCTACCGGAAAAGGAGGGAATGCTATTTCATTTTTAATGGAACATGAGCATTACACTTACCCTGAAGCTATAAAATGGTTAGCAAAAAAGTATAATATAGAAATTGAAGAGACTGAGCAATCTAGTGAAGAGAAAGCACAGATGAACGAAAGAGAAAGTATGTTTTTGGTATCAACATTTGCCAAAGATTACTTTCATGATATTATGCTTAATTCTAATAAAGGTAAAGCAATAGGACTTTCTTATTTTAAAGAACGTGGTTTTAACGATAATACAATAAAGACTTTTGAATTAGGATATTGTTTAGATGAGTGGGATGGTTTTACAAAAGCTGCTTTAGATAAAGGATACGACTTAAAATATTTGGCTTCTACAGGTGTAACAATTGTAAAAGAGAATAGACAATTCGACCGTTTTAAAGGACGTGTAATGTTTCCAATACATTCTATGTCTGGTAGAATTTTAGGTTTTGGAGGTAGAATTTTAACTGCTGATAAAAAAGCAGCAAAATATTTAAATTCACCAGAAAGCGATATTTATCATAAAAGTAAAATTTTATATGGTCTTTATCAAGCAAAAAAAGAAATAGCAAAACAAGATAATTGTTATTTAGTAGAAGGTTATACAGATGTTATTTCGTTTCATCAATCTGGTGTAGAAAATGTTGTTGCTTCTTCAGGTACTGCTTTGTCGTCAGATCAAATTAGATTGGTAAATAGACTAACAAAAAATATTACAGTACTTTTTGATGGGGATGCTGCAGGAATGAGAGCTTCTATTAGAGGTATTGATATTATTCTTGAACAAGGAATGAACGTAAAAGTAGTTCAATTTCCAGATGGTGAAGATCCAGATAGTTTTGCAAAGTCACATTCTCAATCAGAGTTACAAGCATATTTAGAAGATTCTGCACAAGATTTTATCAATTTTAAAGTATCACTTTTATTACAAGATTCAAATAACGATCCTGTAAAAAAAGCAGGTGTAATTAGAGATATTGTAAGTAGTATTTCTAAAATTCCAGATGGTATTCAGCGAGAAGTCTATGTACAAGAATGTGCAAGAATAATGGATATTTCTGAGCGTGTATTATTTAGTGAATTGGCACAATTATTAAAAAAAGATGCTCACGATAAAAGTAAAGCGAATAGTAAATTACAAAATAGACCTCAGCAAGATCCAAATGAGCCACCATCAGAATATTTTTTAGAGCAAGAACAAGCTCAAATGGGTGTTGTAAAAGGAGGAACTTCTTCTGGGAAAATAGATCAACTTACTATTTTAGAAAAAGAAATTATTAGAATTTTATTATTGTTTGGTAACGAAGAAACAGAGTTTATTGAAGAAATAGAAACAGAAGACGAAGAAGGAAAAGTTACTATTACGTCAAGAAAATATAATAATAATGTTTCTTCAGAAATTTATGTACACCTTCAAGATGATGAAACAGAATTTACAAATGCTATTTTTCAAGAAATTTATACAGAGATTATTCATCAATTAAATCAGTTCGAAAAATTAGAAATAGATGGATTGGTAAATCATAAAAACACAGAAATTTCTAGCACCGTTACTTCTATTTTAATGGATGAAGAAAAGCACCAATTAAGTGATTGGGAAGGACAAAATATAGAGGTTAAAACAGCTTTAGAGATTTTACCTAAGCTAGTAAACGACGCAGTTTTTAATTTAAGAAGGGTGTTAATAGGAAAGAAAATTGATGAGTTAATAAAAGGAGCAACAGGAGAAGCTGTAATAGATTTAGAAACAATAAAGGGTTATACTGGTTTAAGAATCAGGCTTTTTGAGAAATTAAATAGAGTTGTTTAAAGTTATTAAATTGTAAAATAAGGGGTTTTTCCCCATCAGGGATATTATTATAAGAATAGTTTTTTTGTATATTGCAAGTGCTAAAGAAAAAACTTTATTATGAAAAGAATTTTACAACTATTAAAAATTGTTCAATTATTTGTGTTGTTACCATTTGAAATTTCTAAAGGTTCTAAAAAAAGAGCTTATATGAGAATTAAGAAAATGATGATTGCAGCTAACCTTTTGTAATGTTTTACATTAAAAAATAATTAAAATCCCGTAAAGAAATTTACGGGATTTTTGTTTTTATAGTTTTTTACTTTAGATCAATTGGAATTTCACAAACTGGTATTGGTACCATTTTATGTTGATTAATTCTATTTAATCTTTCGTAAATTTTAAATACTTCTTTTTTTCTTCCAGAAAAATCATTTTCAGTTTTTCCATCATCTTGCATTTTCATTGCCCATTCTAATTCGTCATAAGAAGCACCAATTTGATCTTCATCTGTTCTGCTGTCTCCAAATAAACCATCTGTTGGTTGTGCTTTTTGTATTGAATTGGGTACACCTAAGTAAGCTGCTAATTCGTAAACTTCAGATTTCATTAAATCTGCAATAGGACTTAAATCTACACCACCATCACCATATTTAGTATAAAAACCTACACCAAAATCTTCTACTTTATTTCCTGTTCCTGCTACTAAATAACTATGTAAGCCTGCAAAATAGTATAAAGTGGTCATTCTTAATCTAGCTCTTGTATTTGCTAATGATAATGCTACTTTAGCAGAATCTTCTACATCTGGTACAACATTTTTAAAATCTTCAAAGGTTGATGTTAGGTTTACTCTAACTTCTGAAACGTTTTTAAAATTCTCTTTTAATTGTTTAATATGTTCTTCTGCTCTAGAAACTTGACTTTCTGCTTGGTGTATTGGCATTTCTACACATAATGTAGGAAAACCTGTTTTAGCACAAAGTGTAGATGTAAGCGCAGAATCTATTCCGCCAGAAACACCAACAACAAAACCTTTTACTTTTGCCTTTTCAGCATAGTCTTTTAACCAAGAAATAATATGATTTGCTACTTTTTCTGTATTCATTAGATAAACTATTTTAGTATTTTTATCGTTTGTAATTCTAATAGCAATATACAACGTTTATGAGATTTTTTCTAGTCATTTTATTGGTTTTATTCAGTTTTTATGCATGTAACACAGATAACGTAAAGAAAATAGATGTTTCTAATATTGAAGTAGATTTTAATATTAAAAGGTTTGATGTAGATTTTTACACATTAAAAAGTGAAGATTTAGGAGACTTAAAGAGAAAATACCCATATTTTTTTCCAAAAGAAATTACAGATAGTATTTCATTATCAAAAATTAATAATGAAGATGAGCAAGAGCTTTTTAGAGAAACTCAAAATATTTATAAGAAGACAGCATTTCTAGAAACAGAATTAACCTCACTTTTTAAACATGTTAAGTATTACAACCCAAAATTTATATCTCCTAACGTTGTAACTATGTTAACCAATATAGATTATGATAGCAGAGTAATTTATGCAGATAGTTTATTAATTATTTCTTTGGATGTTTACTTAGGAAAAAATCATAAGTTTTATGCAGATTATCCTAAGTATATAAAAGAGAATAATACAAAAGAACATATTGTAGTAGATGTTGCTCAAGAATTTATTAAAAGACAAATTCCTACAAGTCAAGATAGAAGTTTTATTGCTAAAATGATACAAGAAGGTAAGAAAATGTATTTAATAGACAGTTACCTACCTAATGTTTCTGATAAAGAAAAAATTGGTTATGAAATAGATAAAATTAATTGGATAAGAGAAAATGAAGAACAGATTTGGAGTTATTTTGTAGAGAGGAAGTTACTTTTTAGTACAGATACAAAATTGAATAAGCGTTTTTTAGAAACAGCCCCATTCTCTAAGTTTTATATGCAACACGATAATTTATCTCCAGGAAGAGTAGGTGTTTGGGTTGGTTGGCAAATTGTGCGTTCTTATATGAAACATAATGATGTATCTTTGCAAGAATTATTAAAAATTAACGAATTAGATTTATATAAAAAATCGAAATATAAGCCAAGAAAATAATGTCAGTAAAACATAACTCAGAAATAAAATTTAACGTAGGTTTAGATGAAAACAAAGTTCCAGAAGAAATTTCTTGGACTGCTAAAGATGGTGGAATAGATAATGAAGCTTCTAAAGCTATTATGATATCTGTTTGGGATCATAAAAAGAAAGATACACTTCGTATGGATTTATGGACTAAAGATATGCCTGTAGATGAAATGAAGCAGTTTTATCACCAAACATTAGTATCTATGGCAGATACTTTTGAGCGTGCAACAGATGATCAAAAAATGGGTGCAACAATGCGTGATTTTTGTGATTATTTTGCTGAAAAGCTAGAATTAAAAAAATAAGAATATCTATAACTAGATAAAAAAAAGGCGATAACTAAATTTAGTTATCGCCTTTTTTTGTGTAAGATTTACAAACAAAAAAAAAGAGAGCATATTTCTATGCTCTCTTTTTAATTTACTTTTATGTATTAGTCTAAAGAATTAGAAGGTTTAATTTCTACCCTTCTGTTTAACTGTCTACCACCAGCATTCTCGTTAGAGAATTTTGGTCTAGATTCACCAAAACCTTTAGCTGATAAGTTGTCATTGCCAATACCTTGCTCTATCATATATTTTCTAACGGCATTTGCTCTTCTTTGAGATAAATATAAATTATATCTATCACTATTTCTATCATCTGTATGCCCTTCAATAAGGAACTTTACATCTGGTACTTGTTTCATTAATTTAACAATCTTATCAATTGTAGATAAAGAGATTGTTTTAATTCTATCACTATTTGTGTCAAAGTAAATACTTGTAGCAAGTAATGCAATTTGATTATTAATGTTAGAAGCATTATTTGTTGCTGGTTGTTGTAATGGACAACCTTTATTTTCTATAACACCAGGTGTTGCAGGACATAAATCTTCTCCATCCATAATTCCATCACCATCAGAATCTATATTTAACGGGCAACCTTCATTAGATTCAGGTCCGTATTTTAAAGGACATTTATCTTTGTAATCTGGTAATCCATCTTTATCTGAATCAACTGCTTTACCGTTACCATAAACCATTACACCTGCTGGTGTATTAGGTTCTGCATCTAGCTCATCCATTACACCATCTTTATCAGTGTCAATAATTTGAAATTTACCTCTCTCGCCTTCATTTTCATCTCCCCAAATAGTAAATACTTTTCTCTTACCAAGCTTTACAGATACACCTAAACTAGATACAAAAAATGTTTCCCAATCTTGTTTGTTAGAAATAGCAGCATCTAAATGATCTTCATAGTTAAAGTACATACCTGTTCTAAATTCTAAATCTACTCTTTTATTTAATCTTCTTTTTAATCCAAATTGGGCAGATAAATAAATAGAACTTGCTGCATTCTGACTATTTCTTGTTGGGTTGAAACCGAAATCTACTATTTTTTCATTTCTACCATCAGAAAATCTTTCATATAAAGCTGAATTATATTGATGATAACCTACACCAAAGTAACCAGCAGCATGCCATTTCTGAGCTGCAGTTTGGTATAAGTTTGTAAAACTAAAAATTAAATTAAGTTCAGCTCCATAAGCAGCTCCATCAAAATTTAAGTTATCTTGGTTTACAACTTTTCCTTCAGAATATAATACAAAGTAATTAGATTCGTTAGAAAAATATTGCGCTCCACCAGAAATCTTGTTATAAGATGCTTTTAATTCTAGACCTAATAATGGGTTAAACATCTTATTTACATAGATGTAGCCTCCAAAATTAAAGTAATTAGTGTCATCTCCTGTTCCTATAGAACGTAAATCTCCATGCATAATAAAATTACTGAAACCACCACCAACAGCCCAACTGTTAGAGTTTTCTAAATCGATTCTGTTTCCGTAAGTAATTTCGTCTGTAGTAAATTGACTGAATATTGCAGTTGTAGCGAAACAACTTAAAATTGCAATTAAAAAAATTCTCCTCATTAGGTTTATATGTATTGTTAATTTAACAAATTTTTGGGGGGAATTGTTGATTCTGCAAAAATATAATTTTTTTTTTAATTAGACTTTATTTTATTGATTATATAATTATAGTCTTTTTTATTGTTTACAAAATCGATTTCTGATACATCTATAATTAATAAATTAAGGTTTTCTTGCGTGTTAATAAAGCTTTTATAACCATCGTGTATTTTTTTAAGATATTCAGATTCAATATTTTGCTCATAATCTCTTCCCCTTTTTTTTATGTTTTCTAACAGACGATCTGTGTTTTGGTACAGGTAAACATATAAATCTGGTTTTGTAATCTCTTTATATATTAAATTAAACATTTTTCTGTACAACAGGTACTCGTCTTTAGATAAAGTAACTTGAGCAAAAATTAAAGATTTAAATATATAGTAATCTGAAATAATAAAATTTTTAAATAAGTCGAATTGTGCTAAATCATCGCTTAGTTGTTGATATCGATCGGCTAAAAAACTCATTTCTAAAGGAAATGCATAACGTTCTTTGTCTTTATAGAATTTAGGTAAAAAAGGATTGTCTGCAAAACGCTCTAAAACTAACTTTGCGTTAAACTGATTGGAAAGTAGTTTTGCTAAAGAAGTTTTACCAGCACCAATATTACCTTCTATTGCTATGTAATTGTATTTTTCTGAAATCTGTAAAGGTCTAGATAACTGCTCTTCTATTTTCATTATTTCAGAATCATCATTACAATTTTCTAAACAATTACCAAGTGTTTTCTTTTCTATCGGATGAATTACATTACCAGCAATTTCAACCAAAGGTATCATTACAAACTTTCTCTGTAACATTTTAGAGTGTGGTACAATAAGTATTTTAGATAAAATAATTTCATTATCATATAACAATACATCAATATCTATATTTCTGTTTTGATACCCATCAATATTATTTCTTTTTCTACCAAGATCTTTTTCTATTGCTAAACAATTAGTTAATAACTCTTCAGGAGACATAAAAGTAGAGATCTTAATACAAATGTTAAAAAAATCATCTCCATTAAAACCCCAAGAAGCAGTTTTGTATATAGAAGATATCTTTTCAATATCACCAATTTTTTCACCAATTAAATTTATTGCCTTTTGTAGGTTGTCAAGTTTATTTCCTTGGTTAGTTCCTAAAGATAAATATGTAGTTTGTTGAATTTTCATATAGAGTTACAAAGAAAATAAAAGCATTTAGATAATTGGGTTTTAAACAAAAAAAATCGCCAAAATAATTTGGCGATTTTTAAATATCAATATAAAAAGAATTTATTCTTCTTTTCTAGGTTCTCTTGGTTTTCTATCGTCACGACGATTGTCTCTACCTCTGTTATCACGTCCACCAGAACGTTTATCATCTCTTGGTGGTCTTGCTACATAACCTTCTGGTTTTGGTAACAATGCTTTTC
>CAXBIR010000060.1:0-19625 GCA_963975825.1 uncultured Polaribacter sp. | reverse complement strand
TATATTCTAAAACATCAAAATAAACAGAACCATTTACTTCATAAGCAAAACCTTTATCTATGATTTCTTTAATCATTTCTATTTGTTCTACTATATGACCAGTTGCTGTAGGCTCTATACTTGGTGGTAAAAAATTGTAGTTTTTTAAAACATTATGAAAATCTACAGTATAACGCTGTACTACTTCCATAGGTTCTATTTGTTCTAAACGTGCCTTTTTAGCAATTTTATCTTCGCCTTCTTCTGCATCATTTTCTAAATGACCTGCGTCTGTAATATTACGAACATAACGTACTTTATAGCCTAAATGTAGTAAATAACGATATACAACATCAAAAAACATAAAAGTTCTTACGTTTCCTAAATGTGCATTACTATATACAGTTGGTCCACAAACATACATGCCTACGTAACCTTCTGTTATTGGTTTAAAATCCTCTTTCTTTTTAGATAGAGAATTGTATACTTTTAATTGATTTTCTTTGTAGCGTTCCATTAAAAAAAGTGACTAATTACAGGGGATAAAGATAGGCACTTTAAAAAGAATAGCGAAATGGAATTAGAGTGAAGTTTACTTAAAAAAGAGTTAATAAATTACTTAATTGTAATGGTACTATATTCTCCCGTAATTTTTAAAAGATTTTTTGTTGTTTCAGAATTCTTAAAATATTTTACTCGTTGGTTATTTAGTTTTGCTTTGTGTACATTATATTTTATTTTAGAATGTACTTCTCCAAAATTTATTTCGGCTTCAGAATTACTTAAGTTTAAAATTAATTCTTCAAAGTTATTGCTAAAACCACCAATAATTATTTTACCAAATTCATCTGATAATTTTACATTTTCAAAAACTTTAGAAACCTCTAAATCAGACGTATTAGAACTAACACTTGTATTTATAACTGATGCTATTTTAGCATCAGTTACATTGTTTAAGAATAAAGTACAAGCGTTTAAACTATTAATATTTACAGGAGAAGAATCTACAGTAAGCTTACCTCCTATTAAATTATTAGCGTTAAAAGAACCATATTTTACGTTACCAGAAGCAACTGTGTTTGGCAATTTAACTTTACAATGGCGTGTGTTTAAATTAAAAGTTGCGCCTTTTGGTACTTTAATTTCTATTGTCTTTTTTATTTTAACTTTTTTACCATTTATAGTAAGATCATCAGATTTTCCGTTAAAACTAAAGTTCATGTTTTTTAAAGCTTCTTTAGCTTTTAATAAACCAACTCTAATTTGTTCTTTATCTATGTTTTTAATTTGAACTCTAGCTTCTTCTAAAGCTTCTTTTAATTTCTTTTTGTCAATTTTTTTAATCTGATTTTTAGAGTTTAACATTGCTGTTTTTATTCTAGAACTTGTGCTTTTAAGCTCTTTTTTTAACTCTTCATATCTTTTTGTTTTTTTAAATTCCTCCCATTCTTTCTTAGATTTAATCACAATATGTTCATCATCTTTGTGGTATTCAAAAGAGTATTTTCCATCTCTTTTCATATTTTCTTCCAAATCATCTAAAGATTCAAAATCAAATTCAAAATCATCATCAAAATCGAAATCAAAATTCATATCAGGTATTTCTATTGAATCGAAATCTGGCATTGTTATCTCAGGAATTTGAATATTAAAATCCATATTATTAAAGAAAACTATATCATTTTTTAATCCAAAAGCATTGCTTCCTTTAGAAATAATTTGCACCTTTTTCTTGTTACCTAAAGCTTCAAAATTCCATTTTTCAAAATATTCTTCTGCTTCTTCTTTAGTAACTCCTTCAATTTCTATAAAAGCTGTTATTTCAACTTCATTTTTAGACCAATTTGTAACATTAATATCAGAATTAGAAGCATTAATAACTACTTCTACATCTTTATTTACATTAAAGTTTTCTGTAAACTTTTTATCAAACTTTTGCGCAAAAGTTGTTCCTAAAAAACAGATTGCTACAAGTGTGAAAATATTTTTATATATTTTGTGTTTCATTTTGTGTTTTATTTAAATTTTTAAGTTGTTTTAATTGCTTTTTCAAGCGTTTTAGCAACTGTAAGCGTAATTGTAAATTACGTATTAATGCATCTATTGTTGCATCATTAACCCCGTTTTTATTGAGCTCTAGCGTTAATGATTTGTATTCTTTTGTTAATTCTCCTATTTTAATTAAATAACTATCTAAAATTTCTTTGTTTTCATCTGTCATTTCTAACTGACTAATTTCTAGATTAATGCTATTTTTATAGTACTTTTCTATCGTTTCAAACTCTGGAGAAATACTTCCTAAACTAATTTCTTTTGTTTCTGTATTTGGTATTTCTATATTTTCTGATGGATAAAATTTAATTCCTAAACTTAGTAACAAAACAACAGAAGCTGCAATAGAAAGCCATTTAAAAGGTTTCTTTTTGGGCTTTTTCTGATGTAATTCTTTCTCTAACAAAGCCTGAAATTTACTCATATGATTTGCAGACAATTCTATATTTTCTTCTTTGTAATTCTTTGTAGAATTTCTAATATCTTGCTGCATAACTAAATTCTTTTAATTGTTCTTTCAATATTTTTTTTCCTCTTAACAACTGTGTTCTAGATGTATTTTCTGTAATATTTAATATTTCAGATATTTCTTGATGATCGTAACCTTCTAATAAATATAGCGTTAAAACCAATCTATATTTTTCTTTTAAACAATTAATAGTTTCTACTATTCTGTCTACAGAAATTGTACTTTCTACTCCCCAATCTTCTTCTTCACATTTTGTAATAACTTCATCATTTATAGAAACTAATTCTAACTTATTCTTCTTTAAATAATCTATACTTTGGTTAATTACAATTCTTTTTAACCAAGCTCCAAAAGCCACTTCATTTTTATATTTATCTATGTTTTTAAAAGCTTTTACAAAAGCATCTTGCATAACATCTTCTGCAATAAACCTGTCTTTTACATATCTATTAGCAATCAACAACATCGCTTTGCAATACAAATTATACAATTGCATTTGCGACTTTGCACAATTGTTTTTGCATAAATTAATAATTGGTTGGTGTAGTTGTTTGGTTGTTTCCATTAATACTTTCTTACTCTAAAGACGACACATTTTTTAAAGTGTTGCAAAAATTGTAAATATTTATCTTTAAATTTACAGAAATGCATTTTAACTTCATGAAAAAGAAAGTTATATCTATTCTAAGTAGAAAAAAGAACATTTATATTTTATGTGTTTTCCTATTGTTTTTCCCTTTAAAAACACAACTTCAAAATATATTAATCTTTGCTTTTGATCACTTATTTAGAAACGGAATTACATCAAAAATTTTTAGTTATAATTACACAGGAACTTTTATTGGTTGCATTAAAGTTGGAGAAATGATTAACCTAAACCCTACCATGAACTGGTTTCAGAAACATAGTATTTACTTTATTCAATTTCTACCTTCATTATTCGCTTTTTGGTATCTTTATAAAAGATATAAAAAAGACAACATTTTTAAATTATTAGATTGGTTTTTAGTTTTAGTATCTTGTTTTAGTATTTATACTGCTATAAATGATCTCTATTTTTTATTAATTTATTTTGAAAACTATAACATAAATACAATTCTAAGATTATTACCTACTATTACAACATTTTTATCAATAGGTATTTTTATTTTCTTTAAAATATTCAGCTTTAAAGAAAGATTACAAACAATTGTATTTAGCGCATTAGGTTTCTACGCAAGTTTATATCTTTGGATGAAATTTTTAGGCCCAAAAATCTTACCTATTATTCTATAATTACTTATTTTTACTTTAAACGTTTCTCTTTTGATTGATAAAAATAAATCTTCTGCATTACACGAAAAAGACGGAGTTTCTAAACCAGAAACTACTAGTAAATCTTCTGCGGAAAAAATAAAATTAAGTAGAGCAAAACAAAACTCTGTAGATGAATTTGTTACAAATATTCTAAAAGGAAATATTACTTTTCTTAGTAAAGCAATTACTTTGGTAGAAAGTACAAATATTAAACATCAACAAAAAGCAAACGAAATTTTAGAACGTTGTTTACCACATGCAAATAACTCTGTAAGAATAGGAATTACTGGTGTTCCTGGTGTTGGTAAAAGTACATTTATAGAAGCTTTTGGAAAACACTTAACTTCTAGAGGAAAAAAAGTGGCTGTTTTAGCTGTAGACCCTAGTAGTTCTGTAAATAGAGGTTCTATTTTAGGCGATAAAACAAGAATGGAAGAATTGGTAACTGATAAAAATGCTTTTATTAGACCTTCTCCTTCAGGAACTTCTTTAGGTGGTGTTGCTCAAAAAACACGAGAAAGTATTATTCTTTGTGAAGCTGCAGGTTTTGATACTATTATTATTGAAACTGTTGGCGTTGGACAATCGGAAACTGTGGTGCATTCTATGGTAGATTTCTTTTTATTATTGAAGTTAGCTGGTGCTGGAGATGAATTACAAGGAATAAAACGCGGAATTATAGAAATGGCTGATGCTATTGTTATTAATAAAGCCGATGGTGAAAACAAGCAAAATGCAAAAATTGCAAAAGTAGAATTTAATAGAGCATTACATTTATACCCTCTTAAGGACAGTAAATGGCAACCAAAAGTATTAACAGCAAGTGCTTTGCACGATTCTGGTATTGAAGAAATAAATAAAATGATTAAAGATTACATTTCTTTAACTAAAGAAAATTCTTACTTTAATATTAAAAGAAACAATCAAAATAAATTCTGGTTATTATCTACAATAGAACAACAATTAAAAACTAATTTCTACCAAAAACAAAACGTTAAAAAACAATTAGAGTTAGAAATTATTAATTTAGAAAACAGCAAAACTACACCTTTTAATGCTGCTAAACGTCTGTTAGACTTGTAGTTTAAATTTTAAACTATTCTTAAAATTTGTAAATTAACAAGTTACCTTTAAAAATTATACTATATTATAAAAAAATCATTTTAAAATGAATATAAAATATTTATCTCTTGCATTAATAGGTCTTATAATTGTTAGCTGTAATAAAAAGAAAGAAATTAGTTCTATTAACCAAGAAAACTGGGGAAAAAGAACTATTAATATTAGCAATAAAGATTCATTAGAATATGGTAAATCTTACCTTTCTATATATTCGCAAATTTATAGCATGTCTGAACATAAAAAGCACAATTTGACTGCTATGATTAGCTTAAGAAACACAAGCGATTTAGATTCTATTTATATTTTAAAAGCAGAATATTTTGATACGCATGGTAAATCTATTAGAAAATATTTTGATTTCCCTATTTTCTTAGCTCCTATGGAAACTACAGAAATAATTATAGATGAAATTGATGTTACTGGAGGAACTGGTTCTAATTTTATTTTCGAATGGAAAATCCCTAAAAACTCTTCCGAACCTTTATTTGAAGGCGTTATGACATCTACAATGGGCCAACAAGGCTTGTCTTTTACTACACATGCAAAAAGAATTAAATAATTATGATAGAAATTTTAACCAAAATATTTTTCATATTTGCTGTAATAGACCCAATAGGTTCTATACCTGTTTATTTAGAAGCTACTAAAGAATTAGATTTAAAACATAAAAAGAAAGTTGCTTTAAGAGCTACTGTAATTGCATTTTTAATTCTTTTATTTTTTATTGTTATCGGGCAATTAATTTTAGAAGGAATGTCTGTTTCGTTAGATGCTTTTCAAATTTCTGGCGGTGTAATTTTATTCCTTTTTGCTTTAACAATGATTTTTGGAGACGGAAAACCAGAGCAAGAAAAAAACGGAATTACAGATTACAAACACGTAACTATTTTTCCTATTGCAATACCTTCTATTGCTTCTCCTGGTGCAATTATGGGCGTAGTTTTAATGACTGATAATCATATTTACTCTATACAACAACAAGCATTAACCACTGGTTTAGTTTTAATAGTTATAGGGTTAACTTGCTTAATTCTTTTAACTGCAAACCATTTACAAAAAAGAATTGGTAATTACGGAATTACTGTAATTAGTAAAATTATGGGACTAATTCTTGCTGCTTATGCTGTACAAAGTATTTTAAGCGGAATTAGCAGTTATTTTACTAAATAATTTAAGTTTTCTTATTTTTTAATGACACAAAATTAAAATGCCTGTTACAAATTGTAACAGGCATTTCATCCAACTAAAATCAACCAAAACAAACATGGTTAAGATTTTTATATATTTTAAAATGTATAACTAATACTTGCTTTTGCAAAAAATGGTGTTCCTGGTGTAAAATGAATTTCTTCTACTGCATTTGCTTCATTTTGTAATCTAGATTCTGTTGCAAACTGAGTTTCATTCCAAGCAACATCAAAAATATTTTCTATTGCAACACCCAAAGTTATATTATTACTCATTTTGTAATTCAAATTAAAATCTGCTATAAAATAACCTTCTGCAACTATAGTATTGTCTTCATTTGCTGGTCTATCATCTATAAATCTATATTGTAAACCTCCAGAAAAATTCCCTAAGTTAGAAATAGATAAACCTCCTGCCATTGTAAAATCTGGCGCTAAAGGAATGTAATCTTCTCCACTAACATTTTCTAAACTTCTTGCTTTTGTAAGCGTTAAATCTGTATTAAAAAATAACCAATCTGTAAATTGATATGTAATTCCAAAATCTACTCCAAAACGTTCAGACTCTCCAGATGGTTCTACAATACCAGCATCACCAACATACACAAATTCTTCTTCAGATAATAAATACCAAACAGCTGTATTTAAAACCATATTCTTAGTTGGTTTCCAAATATTACCAAAATCTAAACCATAGGCTTTGGGTAAAATTTTGTCTGCATTTTGTTGTAAAACAACTCTTGTATCATTAGAATGAAAACCAATACCAGATTTAAAAAACCATTGTAAATTATCGTTCTGAGAATATAAAAAATTAAGTTTTGGTGTTACAATTGCTTTGTTTTTAGTTAATGTTTCATAATTGGTTTGCAAAGCATCATTATAAACATATTTAAAATAATCTAAACGAACTGCTGGTGAAATTTTGAATTTCCCTATCTCGAATTCTGAATTAAAAAATGCGTACATATTAGTTTGCTTTACATCTCCTAACTGAATTCTATCTAAAACTTCTTGTCTATTTTTGGTATGAGAAAGTTCAATATCATTTATTAAATCGTAACGTAAACCTGCTCCTTTTATGAATTTTGCTTCTACATCTCCAAATTCTTTATTAGAAATTATTTGTGCATTTGCTCCAAAAATATCTCTATTTTCAAATTGTTTTATTTGATCTCCGTTAATAGGATCTTCTAAAAAGAAAGTAAAATTAGAAAACAATTCAAAATTATAATTAGAATAAAAAACATTACTTTTTAAAATAGACTCGTCTGATAACGTTTTATTTAATTGAACATTAAAATTTGTTCTAGAAGTGGTTCCCCCTTCAGTATCATCAATTGCTCCAAATCTTGTTATGTTTCCGTTATTAACTTCTCTTTCTGGAATCTGACCAGAAGCGTCCCAACTACTTGTAAAATGAGATCCTGTTAAAGTTACCCTATCTTTTCCGTTTAAAAAAGTACTGTATTTTCCAAATAAATTTAATCTATTAAAATTCTGTGGAGATTCAAAAGGACCATCATTTGCAATATATTCTATTGCAACATAAGCGTCTTCATCTTTTTTGTTTTCTAAAAGATTAAACATTCCTAAAAATCTTTGAGAGTTAAACTGACCTGCTTCTAAAGAAATTGTACTTTTTTGAATACTTTTTTTAGTTGAAAAATTAACATAACCTGCAGTATTAAAATCTCCTTGATTTGCATAGTAAGGTCCTTTTCCAAAATCTATTTTTTGAATTGTTTCTGGAATCATAAAATGTAAATCGCTATACCCTTGCCCATGTGCATGAGAAACCATATTTATTGGCATTCCGTCTACAGAAAGTGCAATATCTGTACCATGATCTATATCAAAACCACGTAAAAATATTTGTTCTGCCTTTCCACCTCCAGCATGTTGTCCTATAATTAAACCAGGTACTTTTCTTAAAATTTCTTGAGAATTATTTACAGGGTTTACCAATAAATCTATATTAGAAATAGTTTGTAAAGCATTAATTTCTTTACGTAAAACCAATTCTTCTAATTGAAAAATTTTAGTTTCTAAAACTATAATTAGATTTTTAAAATTTATTTTTGAAAGTACAATCTCTTGTTTTTCAAAACCTAAAATACCAACCTGAATTACATCTCCTATTTTAGAGTTAGTAACTTTAAAATTACCATTTAAATCTGTATGTGTATGAGAATTTGACGTTGCATTAAAAACATATGCATTTTCTATTGGTGCATTAAAAACATCTAAAACACGTCCTTTTAAATCTTGACCAACTACTTGAAAACAACTTGCAATAAGTACAAATAATATAAATCTACTTTTCATTTTTATGATTTTTTTGCGAATTTATATATTTTTAATCTCTTGTTCTACTAAAGGACCAAGTTCATAAATACTTTCTACCAATTCTTCTTTTAAAAGTATAGCTTCTTCTACTCTACCATTTGCTTTTAAAATATGAGCTGAGTGCAACAAAGCTTCTGGCTCGAAGGTTTTATTAATTACGTGATTTTCTGTAACTTCTAATGCTTTTTCAACCTGTCCGTTTTTAAAATATGACCAAGCTAATAAATCGTAAGATTGGGCCGTTGGTCTTTCTGAAACTTCTTGCGCAGCAATTTCTAATGCTTTTTCTTTTTTAGAAACATCATCTGCGTATAGTAAAACATCATATTTATGATACATTACGCCATAATTTTTATTAGATACTTTTGCTAAATATTTTTTAATCTGAAGGTTTTTATCTTCTAAATTTTCCATAAACTCTAAAATTTCTGCTTTTAATAAATGATAATCTGGCGCGTTATTCTCTTTTGTTACAGTTTCTAAAATTCTCAATGCTTCTGTAGGGTTTCTTTCATATGAATAAACAATCCAAGCAATACCTTTTTTTGCATAACTATCGTTAGGGTTTAATTTTAAAGCTTTTAAATATGAATTATAAGAGTCTTTAATTCTACCTGCATGTCCGTAATAATCTGCAAGATTTGTATAATTCCATTGAATTAAAGTATTATTATTAGAAGATTTTGCAATTTCTAAAGATGCCTCTAAGTATTCTATAGCTTTATTTAAGTTGCCAATATGATCATTATATTTAGAAATTCTAAGTAAATAATCGAAGCTATTAAAATTTTTAACTTTAGATAAATATTTTTCTGTTTCTACTAAATTTCCTAATTCTAAATTTACATCGATTAGCATGTACTGTGTTTGCAGTAAATCTTCTCCATTTAACTCAGCTTTTTTTAGTAGTACTAACGCTTCTTTAAATCTATGCTGAGAAATATAATTTCTAGATAAACTTCTTAAATAACCAGCATTATTATAGGTTGTTTTTTCATTTGCTAAAACTAAGTTTTCTTCAGCTTTTTTAAGAGATTCTATATCTCCTGTTAATGAAAATATGGCGCTATTAGCAGAAGCTAGCTTAACGTTATAAGGATATTGATTAGGAGCTTTTTCTAATTTTTGTTGCCAAAATTTAGAGTCTTTTTGTATATTTTCTAAAGATTTATTTTCTGAACTTATTAAAAATTCATTATAATCTTTAGTGTTTGTTATTTGTTTGTTTGTTGATGTATTATTGCAACTTGTTGCGATAGAAAAAGTTACAAATAATAAAATTAGTTGGAAATATTTCATTGTTTGTATTTTAATATTAGTTAGATAATTAATATGTTTTCATAAAGTAAAAACTTAAAAAAACAAAAAGGGAGATTGTTTAAAAAATACTGGTACATGTTCCCCAAAACATGTACCAGATTTTAAATTATCTTCTACCAAGGAGTAGCTAAATAAGGAAAACTTGTTAAAAATTCTTTATCATTTGCATCTACGTTATCGTTAGATAAAGTTGGGTTTTCTGTAAAGTCTTCACCTCCAAAAATCAACAATAACTCAACAGTAATTACGTCATCTGCTAAAGCTCTACCTGTTAAAACATTTGTTCCGTCATAAAAAGTTGTTGTACCGTCTAGAGAAACATTTAAAACATCTGTAGCCAATAAACCTGTAAAAGAAGCGGCATCTAAACCTAATGCATTTTTATCTCCAGCGTTTGCGTAAGCAGGACTTAAACCTGTTAAATTTGCTTCAAACATAGATTGAAATTTTGCATTTTGAGCAGAAGGCACAGTATTGTTAAATTCATCTTTACTTCCAGATGAAACAAAAACTGTATTTACTGCTGGTCTACCCATTTGATCTTTCTGTAAATAAGTTCCAGAAAAATCTGTTGTTGATGGAAGAACTGAATCATCTTCGTTATTGCTACAACTTACTAATACAATTGATGACATTAATAAAGCTGCTGTATATTTTATAAAATTAATTTTCATGATATTGTGTTTTAAAGTTTGTTAATTATTGTTTTACTTTTGCTTCTACCCAAGTATTAATTGTACCCGATGTACCTACTAAACTCTTAGGCACTTCTACAACTATAGATAATACATTAGAACCTGCAAATGTATCTGCTCCAGGATTATTAAAACCAGGTGCAGTTCCACCAACTACTTCTCCATATCTAGCAAAATCCATAAAGAAAGGATCATCTCTTGGTCCTGCAAACATTTTCATTCCAGAACTATTCGTTGCAACTACTGCATCCGAACCATAAGAAGTAATAGCTACCTCTCCTTTTATAGAAGACATTGAAGAAATATTACTATTTTTCCCTACAGACGATGGACCAATAGGACCAAAGAAATACATTTTACCATCTCTTGGAATTGCTTGTATAACTAAATCTTCAATATTATCTCCATCTGTGTCAATATTAAACTCTACTAATACATTTTCGTCAAAAGATGTTGTTGCTGTAGCACTTGGACTAAGTAAGCCTTGTACGTTTGCTACAAATACAATATTATCTGTATTTTCTCCTTGAAAAGCATAGAAATCTGTAATATCTGCAGATGTACCTTGTGCTGCTGGCGCCTCTATATGATCTGCCGCTACTGTAATTAAACCTATAATTCCAAGAATTACAGTTCCTAATAAAATTTTACTTTTTTTCATTGTGTGAGTTTTTAGTTTATATTTAATTGAATCTCACACATACTTACGAGAAGACTTGAAGTACGGTTTTAAAAAAGTTTATTTTTTTTGAAACTTTTTAACAAACCCTTGTAAATACTGATAAAATTAACTGTAAAAATTTTTAAACTCGGTAAATAATTGTAGTATTGTAATAGAAAACAAACTAAAATTTGAGTAATTCTGTAAAAAAACCTACCTGGAAAGAAAAACTTCATGAAATTATCTATGAAGCAGATACAAAAGAAGGTAAAATATTTGATGTAATCTTACTTATAGCAATTATAGCAAGTATCTTGTTAGTAATGTTAGAAAGTATAGAGAGTTTTGATAATGAACATCATACTTTATTAAACATTGGCGAGTGGATTATTACAATCTTTTTTTCTATAGAATATGTACTTCGTATTGTTTCAATAAAAAAACCATTTAAATACATTTTTAGTTTTTACGGTATTATAGATTTACTTTCTACCATACCAAAATACCTTACTTTTATATTAGTTGGCTCACATAACTTAGTTGCTTTAAGAGCATTAAGATTGTTAAGGGTTTTTAGAATTTTAAAATTAGCAAGATATATTGGTGCTTCTAATAAACTGTTGTTAGCACTAAAATCTAGTAGAGCAAAAATAGCCGTATTCTTATTTTTTGTATTAATTGTCTGTATTATATTAGGTACAGTAATGTATATGATTGAAGGCGCAGAAAATGGTTTTACAAATATTCCTAAAAGTATATATTGGGCAATTGTAACACTAACAACTGTTGGTTTTGGAGACATTGCACCACAAACCCCATTAGGGCAACTAATTGCAAGTGTAATTATGATTTTAGGATATTCTATTATTGCAATTCCAACAGGTATTGTAAGTTCTGAAATGACAAAAACAGATGCAGAAATTGATACTAACACGCAATCTTGCCCAACTTGTTTAAAAGAAAAACATTCTAAAAACGCAACATTTTGTTATAATTGCGGAAGTATTTTAAATTAAATGAACAACCATAAAAACACTTTAATTACTATTGTTGGGCCTACTGCTATTGGTAAAACAGCACTAAGTATAAAACTAGCAAACGCATTTAATGCAAGTATTATTTCTTGCGATTCTAGACAGTTTTTTAAAGAAATGACAATTGGTACAGCTGTTCCAGAGCCAGAAGAACTAGCCGCTGCAAAACATTACTTTATACAAAATAGAAGCATTTTTGAAGCTTATAATGTAGGTGAATTTGAAAGAGATGCACTAAATAAGTTAGATGAGCTTTTTGAAGAAAACCCAGTACAAATTATGGTTGGAGGAAGTGGTTTATATGTTGATGCCGTTTTAAAAGGTTTAGATTATTTTCCTGAAGTTGATGTTAAAATTCGTGAAGATTTAACTCAAAAATTAGAAAAAGAAGGAATTGAAGTACTACAAGAACAATTAAAAGAATTAGATTTAGAAACCTACAATACTATTGCTATCGATAATCCTCACAGAATTATGCGTGCTTTAGAAGTTTGTATTGGTTCAGGAATTCCTTATTCAACATTTAAAAATAAACCTAAAAAATTAAGAAATTTTAATGTTATAAAAGTTGGTTTAAATGCCGATAGAGAAATAATTTATAACAGAATTAACCAACGAGTAGATATTATGATGCAAAATGGTTTATTGGAAGAAGCTAAAACACTTTACCCAAATAAACAATTAAATGCACTACAAACAGTAGGTTACAGAGAGTTATTTTCTTTTTTTGATGGAACTTTTACCAAAGATTTTGCAATTTCTGAAATCAAAAAAAATACCAGACGTTTTGCTAAAAGACAATTAACTTGGTTTAAAAGAGATGAAAGTACTTTATGGTTTGATTATTTAACAAATATAGAAGAGATTAAAAATGAAATCTTAGAAAAGACAAATAAAAATGAAGGATAAAATTTCAACTTTATGGAGTAAAATTTATAACCTGAAGAATAAAATTGCATTCTTCCCTTCTATTATAGCTTTAGCTGGTGTCGTTTTTGCTTATATTATGATGTCTCTAGAAAACCTTGGTGTTTCAGCTTATTTTCAAGATTTTTTACCAGGTTTAGTAATTAACGACATAGAAACTGCCAGAACTATTTTATCTACATTTATTGCAGGTTTAATATCTATAATGGTTTTTAGTTTTTCTATGGTTATGATTTTACTAAATCAGGCTTCTAGTAATTTTTCACCTAGATTATTACCCGGTTTAATTTCTAATAGAAGACACCAAATAGTTTTAGGTATTTATTTATTCACTATAATTTACTGTATTTTAATCTTAGTTTTTATAGAACCTACAGGAAAAAAATACCAATTACCTGGTTTTTCTGTATTACTATCTATTGTATTTATGATTAGCTCTTTGGCTTCTTTTATTTACTTTATACATTCTATTTCTCAAGAAATTCAAATAAATAACATTTTATTAAAAATTTATAAGTCTTCAGAAAAAAAACTACAACATCTTATTAACGAGGAAAAGAATTTTAAAAAAGAAGAAATAGATACTAATAATTGGCTTTCTCACAAAACAAAATGTACAGGATACTTTAAAACATTGTCTTTAGATATTTTAGTTGAATTGGCTTGTAAGAATAATTTTAAATTAGAAATTTTAGCTAATAAAGGTTCTTATTGTAATGAAGGCGATATTTTATTTAAAACCAATATTGAAATTAAAGAAGAAATATTAGAAAAAATATACGATAATTTTAATTTTTCTAAAGGAGAATTAATAGACAATAATTATTTATTAGCATTTAAACAAATTACAGAAGTAGCAGTAAAATCTATGTCGCCAGGAATTAATGATCCAGGTACAGCAATTAACGCAATAGATTACCTTTCTGAGTTACTAATTTTAAGGGTTCAGAAAAAAAACATCGATATTAAATTAAAAGATAACAAAGTTTTTGTCTTGGTAAATTCAATAAATTTTAAAGATCTACTGTACAACATAATGGCACCTTTAAGAACTTATTGCTCACACGATGTTATTATTGTTACTAAACTTTTAGGCTCATTAAATAACATAAAGAAAAAATCTAGTTTTAAAGAATACAATACTATTATTAATACAGAAATAAACTATTTATTAACAGATGCAGAAAAAAATATCTGCAATAAAGAAGATTATAAAAGATTAGAAAATTATGCTGCTAATCTTAACCAATAAAAAATTAACTTTTTTTTATTTTTCACAAATATTAGCTAAATAGTTCTCTTTTATATCTTTGCTCATTAAATTTAAATTATGAAATTAAAAATCACAGTACTTTTTGTTGCTTTTATTAGCACTATTTCTATTGCCCAAACTAAAGTTGGTACAATAGACAGCGATTATATTGTTAACTATATGCCAGAAGCAAAAACGGTTATAAAAATGACACAAGATTATGGCGCTAAATTAGATTCTTCTTTTAACATTAAAGTGCAAGATTTTAAAACAAAATTAGAAGATTACAAAACAAAGGAAAAAGATATGGGGCCTTTAGAAAAGAAAACAGTTCAGCAAGAATTAGGCGCTCTAGAACAAGACATTAATAAATATCAAAAAAATGGAAACACTTTAATGGGGCTAAAAAGAGATGAGTTAATGCGTCCTTTATACAAGAAATTAAACGATGCTATTTCTGCTGTTTCTAAAGAAAATGGTTACACACAAATTTTAACTACTACAGGCAATCAGTTTGCTTATATAGATGAAAAATTTGATATTACAGATTTAGTAATTAAAAAACTTGGAATTATAATTCCTGAAGCTAAGAAATAAATTAAGTAACATAAAAAAACCTCACATTTAAAAATGTGAGGTTTTTTTTATGCTTTAAAGTAAATAATTACTCGTATTGTTTCATTTCTTCGTCATAGAAAACACCAGCTTTATCCATTAAATCTGCAAGTTCTGTTGCAATATCTTCTTCATTTTCTCCTGTTAAATCTTCAAACCACTCAATTTCATCATCTTTTAAATTAATTATAAAACGAGGAAATTCTGTATGCAATACAAAAATATCATCTGGAGAACTGCTATTATCTGCTAATAAAAACTTTGGTAAATTCATTTTAAATATATGTTTATGTCTGTTTAGTTTTTCTAAAATTAAAAAACTATTTAATTAATTTTAATGTTTGTTTTGTAAAATATCTATAATAAATTAGAAGCTATTACTTGTTCTTCTTTATCTTTTATCAACTTTAAAGTTAAGGAATTAAATCTAATGAATAGTAAAATAGATGCAGTTGTTAAACCAGCTAACAAACCAAGCCAAATACCAAAACTACCATACATATCTTCTTTTCCAAAATAATAAGAAACAGGAAAACCTACCACCCAATAAGAAATAAACGTTAAAACAGTTGGTACTTTTACATCTTGTAAACCTCTTAATGCTCCTAAAAAAACAACTTGTATACTATCGGATATTTGAAAAAATGCTGCGGCAATTAATAGATTAGAAGCAATACCAATTACCTCCATATTATCTTTATAATTTACACTGTCACTTAAATCTACATATAAATTAGGTAAACTTTTGTGAAAAATAAAGAATAATAAGGCAAAGAAAACGGCTAATAACACACCCAATAAAAATATAGAAAATGCAATTCTACGCAACTCTTTGTAATTTTTTAAACCTTTTTGGTTTCCTACTCTTATCATAGAAGCAACACTTAATCCCATTGCAACCATAAATGTCATAGAAGATAAATTTAACGCTATTTGGTTTGCAGCTTGTGCATTTTTACCTAATAAACCACTTAACCAAATTGCGGCAGTAAAAATAGCTACTTCAAAAAACATTTGCATTGCACTTAAAGAGCCAAGATTTACAATCTTTTTTATCATTAAAAAATCTAAAACAAAGAATTTTATATTCTTTACAATTTTACTAGATCGTTCTTTATATCTTAATAAAAGCCAAAGATAAATTACCATAATTATTCTAGAAGCTAAAGTACCATATGCTGCACCAACTATTCCTAATTCAGGAAAACCAAACTTACCAAAAATTAAAAGGTAATTTAAAACAACATTTACAATGTTGGCAATTAATGTAGCATACATTGGGTATCTAGTCATAGACATTCCGTCACTAAACTGTTTTATTGCCTGAAAAATTATTAACGGAATTAAAGAAAAAGCTACTAAATCTAAATACGGTATTGCCAGTTCTACTACTTCTGTTGGTTGCTGCATTAGATACATTAATGGTTTAGAAAAGAAAACCAACAAGAATAATAAAATCCCTAAAGTTGTACATAAAAACAAACCATGTTTATATGCAGATTTTGCTTGTTCTAAATTATTAGAAGAATCTGCTTCTGCAATTAATGGTGTTATTGCTGTAGAGAAACCAATGCCTATAGACATTGCAATAAACATAAAACTGTTTCCCAAAGAAACTGCTGCTAATTCTGCAGTTCCCATTTGGCCAACCATAATATTATCAATAAAACTCACAAAAGTGTGTCCTAACATTCCTAACATTACAGGTGCTGCAAGTTTCCAGTTATATTTAAATTCAGAGGTATATTGAGAAATATTCAATTTTATTATTCTTTTAAAGTCTGCAAAGATAACTATTATACGTAGAAACATAAGTTAGAAGTTATCCGTTTTTACATTAATATTTTGAATAAAAATAATTACTTTTGAAAAACTAAAACATAACAAAAATGGCAAATATAACTTTAAAAGGAAACCCAATAAATACAATAGGAAATTTACCAGAAGTTGGCTCTAAAGCCTCTAATTTCTCTTTAAAAACCGTAGAATTAGGAGATAAATCTTTGTCTGACTTTGCAGGTAAAAAAGTAATTTTAAACATTTTTCCTTCTGTAGACACTGGTACTTGTGCAACATCTGTTAGAGAATTTAATAAAAAAGCATCTGAACTAGAAAATACAGTTGTTTTATGTGTTTCTAAAGATTTACCTTTTGCTCAGGCTCGTTTTTGTGGTGCTGAAGGAATTGATAATGTTATAATGTTATCTGATTTTGCAAATGGAAGTTTTGGAAAAGATTATAATTTAGAAATTGCAAACGGACCATTAGCAAATTTACACTCTAGAGCTGTTGTAATTTTAGATGAAAACGGAACTGTTGTATATACTGAACAAGTTTCTGATATTGTAGATGAACCAAATTATGAAGCTGCATTAAAAGCTATTTAATTGCATGAAAAACCCAAACGACAGTTTTATTAGAGGAAGAATACGTAGTTTAAAGTTTGCTTTTAAAGGCACTTGGTTACTACTTACCACAGAAGATAGCATAAAAGCGCAAGTAGGCGTGGCAATTATTGCTATTATTTTGGGGATTACTTTTAATATTTCTAATGTAGAATGGATGATTCAATTTTTAGCAATAGGAATGGTATTGGTTGCTGAAGCAGCAAATACTGCAATAGAAGAAGTTGCAGATTTTATTCATCCAGATTATCATAAAAAAATTGGTTTAATAAAAGATATTGCTGCAGGTGCACCAACCTTTGCAGCAATATTCTCTTTAATAATTGCTGGGTTTATTTATATCCCAAAAATCATTTTATTATTTTAGCGTAACTTACTTAAAAAACACGAAACATTTTAATGGCTAAAAGAAAACCTAGCACAAAAAAGACCTCAGAAAAATCTGAAATACTACCTAGTATTTTAACTTTTTTAAAATCGAAACAAGCTCAAACAATATTCGGAACTTTTCTAATATTGTTTTCTCTTTTTTTGTGCATCGCTTTTATTTCTTTCTTTTTTAATTGGCAAGAAGACCAAAGTACTATTAACCAACTATCTAACAGAGCTGTTAAAAGCAGTAATTTATTAGGTAAAATAGGCGCAAATTTAAGTCACTTTTTTATCTATAAAGGCTTTGGTATTGCTGCATTCATTATATCGTTTCAACTTTTTTTAACTGGCTTACATGTTTTATTTCAAAGAAAATTATCTGTAATAATTATTTCTTGGAATTGGGGTTTAGTAGCCATGGTTTTAGTTTCTATAACCTTAGGTTTTTTACATCAAAAATTTGCATTACTTTCTGGTATTGTTGGTTTTGAAATTAATGGATATCTTCAAGATTTTATAGGAAAAACAGGTCTTTCTATACTTTTAGTATTCTTATTTCTAGCATACATTATTTTAAGATACAAAGTTACTTTTGATCTTTTAATAGAAAAAGCAAAATTAAAAAAAGCAGAAAGAGAAGCTGCTGAATTAGTAAATGAAGCTAAAGAAAATATAGAAATAAAAGAAACAATTACTAAAACCGTTGTAGAAAAAACTTCTGAAACTATTTCTTTAAATTCAGATAATAAAGAGAAATCTGAGTTTGAGAAATCTGTAATAGACTTAAAACCTACAATTTCTAAACATTCAGATGCAACAACTACAAAAGAAGAACTTACTTTAAAAGTAGAAGAACCAACATTAAAGGTAGAAGAAACACTAGAAGAAACTGTTGAAGACTTAAATGATGTAGGTATAGATGTTGCTATTGGTAGAGAAGAAGAATCTTCTACACAGAATTTATCAGATAAATTAGTAAAAGATTTTGGTGAGTTTGACCCTACCCTAGAATTGGCTAATTTTAAATTTCCAACATTTAATTTATTAAAGCAATACAATGAAACAATTTCTATAGATCCTGAAGAACTAGAGGCTAATAAAGATAGAATTGTAGAAACTTTAAAAAATTATAAAATTGGTATTGCAGAAATTAAAGCAACTGTTGGGCCAACAATTACATTATATGAAATTGTACCAGAAGCAGGAATTAGAATTTCTAAAATTAAAAATTTAGAAGATGATATTGCTTTGTCTTTATCTGCTTTAGGAATTAGAATTATAGCACCAATTCCTGGAAAAGGAACAATTGGTATAGAAGTACCAAATAAAAAATCTACTATAGTTTCTATGCATTCTGTTATTTCTTCAAAGAAATTTCAAGAATCGCCAATGGAATTACCAATTGCATTGGGAAAAACAATTTCTAATGAAACATTTGTAGTAGATTTAGCTAAAATGCCCCATTTATTAATGGCGGGTGCAACAGGACAAGGAAAATCTGTTGGTTTAAATGCTGTTTTAACATCGCTATTATATAAAAAACATCCTGCAGAAGTTAAATTTATTTTAGTAGATCCAAAGAAAGTAGAACTTACATTATTCAATAAAATAGAACGCCACTATTTAGCAAAATTACCAGATGTAGAAGAAGCAATTATTACAGATACAACCAAAGTTGTACATACTTTAAATTCGCTTTGTATAGAAATGGACAATCGTTACGACTTGCTAAAAGCAGCAATGGTTCGTAATATAAAAGAGTATAATACAAAGTTTAAAGCAAGAAAATTAAACCCTAATGATGGTCATCAATTTTTACCATACATTGTTTTAGTTATTGATGAATTTGCAGATTTAATTATGACTGCTGGTAAAGAAGTAGAAACACCA
>CAXBIR010000059.1:0-19853 GCA_963975825.1 uncultured Polaribacter sp. | reverse complement strand
CACCTCCCTTCTAAGGAGGCGGTCGAAGGTTCGAATCCTTCAGGGCTCACTTAAACCATCACAGAAATGTGATGGTTTTTTGTTTTTTATAGGTTTTGTTGCATTTGTTTATTTCAACTTCTTACTAAAAAGTTAACATTCAGTAAATAACAATTTATCTCTCATTTTTCTTGTAATAACAGTTGCTGATTCTATTAGAATAAGCTTCTAAAAGTTTATATTCGCACACAATTTTTTTAAATCTATTAATTCCGAATTCTAAAAAATATTCATGAGTAATGTAAAAAACTGGTTAAGTTATTATAAAAATAGTTTAACAGATAGTGAAAACTTAGCAGTTGATATTTCTAGAATTAAAAATTTATTTCACCAGAATTATTGTGATTTAAGTTTAGGAACTATTAATCTAGACAATGCTGTTGATATGCTTGATCGTGAAGAGAAAAGAATTAATAGATTAAAAGGAATTACTAAAAAAGATAGTGCTAATTGGCATAAAGTATTTGATGCAGAAATTATTATTGCTCCTTTTCAATTAGATTTCCAATCTAATGATAGTGATTTTAAGAAGAAAACAATTTACCCATTTTGGATTACTGCAAGGGTGAATAGATTAGGTCAACTATCTGCTCCAAGAGATCTGTTTCCTTTAATTGTTCGTAATTATTTAGATCCAATTGCAGAGGTTGGAAATGATTTTATATTTTCTTCAATAGAAACAATCTCAGCTGCTAGAGACATTGAAAAGCCAGAATCTGAAAATGACGAATTAGATTGGGGGAAATATTGGGATTATATTAATTTAATTTTTTCAGAAATTACTTACGGAAATATAGATAGCTATAGAACTACTGGATATAATACAGATTATAAGATTACATATTTTGCAAGAAGTTCTAAAATTTCTGCTGCAAAAAGTATCCTTTTTCTATATGAAAATTTAATAAACACAACAGAAGAGCTTCCGTTAATTTCAAAAATTATAAATCCAAATAGTAGAGAAAGAAGAAATCCAGTTACCGATAAAGGTTTTTTAGACTTTAATCATTTACACTTAGGTCAAATGTCTAATGAGTTTCCACTTTCAATAAGTCAAAGAAAAACTTTATTATCTTATTTTACAGCGGAAGACAACGCAATTACAGCTGTAAACGGACCTCCAGGAACGGGTAAAACTACTTTGCTACAAAGTTTAGTAGCTACAGAAGTAGTTAGAGCAGCTATTAAAGGAGAAGATGCGCCTGTTATTTTGGCATGTTCTACCAATAACCAAGCAGTAACAAATATTATAGATAGTTTTATAAACTCTAAAAGTAGTATGGAAAATCTAGCAGAACGTTGGATTCCTGGTTTTAATGGCTATGCTACTTACTTACCTTCTAATTCTAAAAGTGAAAAACATTTAAAAGACATTAATTATCTAAAAGGCAATATGTTTGGTAATGAAGGTACTTTGTGTGATTTAGAAAATGAAAACTATTTAGAAGATGCAGAGAATTTTTACCATAGTAATTACTTTGAATATTTTGGTTATAAAGCAGATTCTTTAGAAGACGCTTGCATGCATTTACAAGAAGAAATAACAATAATAGAAGATAATTTAATTGAAGGAGTTAGTATTTCTCAAAACTATCTAATTTCGGTTGAAAACATCAATAACTTACTACTTCACGAAGAAAATCATATTAAAAAGAATGCTATTCAAATTTTAAAACTACAAGAGTGGAGAACTATCTTAACCAAGATAAAAACACATTCTAAAGAAGAAGGTTTTATTAATGAAATTAAACGTTATTTTAAAGTAGATTCAGAAAAGAATAATACTAATTCAGAACATCTTTTTTTGTTGAATGAAAAGGTTCTTGAAAATAACGGTACAGCTTTGGTGTTTATAAAAAAATGTATAGCAGATCTTAATTTAGCATTATCCTCAAATTTAAAATTAAATAACTGGAAACATCAAAATAATATTATAGGCTACCCTTTCGTTTCAGAAGAACAAATGTGGGAATTTGAATATGAAAAGATGGATTCTAACGATAAAACGCATCGGTTTTTTTATGACGAAATAGATTTAACTTTACGCCATAAAGCTTTCTTATTAGCAACTCATTATTGGGAGGCTAGATGGATTTTAGAAACACAAGATGTCTTGGAAAATGAGACAGAAAAAGGTACAGGAGAAAAAACTGTTATAGCAAAATGGAAAAGAAGAGCAATGTTAACTCCTTGTTTTGTAGCAACTTTATACATGGCTCCTTCACATTTTTTATTTAGTCAGTTTCAAGGAGAAAATGAAGAAGGTAAACCTATTTTTGAATATTTACCATTATTAAACTTTTTAGATTTACTTATTATTGATGAAGCTGGCCAGGTAACTCCAGAGGTAAGTATACCTATTTTTTCATTAGCAAAAAAAGCAATAGTAGTAGGTGATTTGAAACAAATAGAACCAATTTGGTCTATTCCTCCAAAAATTGATTTTGGAAATCTAATTGACCAAAATATTATTCAAGATCAATCACAAAATAATTATTTAAATGAAATAGGATTTTTAGCTTCTAGCGGAAGTATTATGAAAATGGCTCAGAATGCTTGTGAATATGAAACTCCATTAGTTACAAAAAAAGAAAATGGTTTATTATTGTTAGAACACAGAAGATGTAATGATGAAATTATTGGTTTTTGTAATGAATTAGCATATGATGGTATTTTAAAACCAATGAAAGGTAAAGCGCCCAAAGATCAAATATTTCCTTCTATGATGGCATATCATGTAGAAGGTTATAGTGAACGTAAATTTAATAGTCGTCATAACATGACAGAGGTTAAGTCTATTATTTTATGGCTAAATAGATATAAAGAAGAGATACAGAAAGCTTATAATATAGATTCAATAGAAAGTGTTTTAGGTATTATTACTCCATTTGCTAGTCAAAAAGCAGAACTTTCAAAAGCCTTAATACAGTCTGGTTTTAAAGTAAATGATATAAAATTAGGAACAGTACATGCACTTCAAGGTGCAGAACGAAATATAGTGTTATTTAGTTCTGTTTATAGCAATGAAGATGAAGGTGTGTTGTTTTTTGATAGAGATAACAAGCCAAATATGTTAAATGTGGCAGTTTCAAGAGCTAGAGATAGTTTTATTTTATTTGGTGACACAAGAGTGTTTGATGAAACACAAAATACACCTTCAGGAATTTTGAAAAAACATTTAAAAATGTTTGAAATGCCAAGTAAAACTAATGCTTAAAATATAGATAAAAAGACATCAAAAATAAGAGCAACTAAATTAATTGCTCTTAATATGTTTAGCATTAACTAAACACAATATAAACTTACTTTTGGGGTGTTAAGTTATCTTCTTGTAAAGGTTGGAAATACTTTTAAAGTATCTTTTTTTGTAATAATAGCATTATCTAATGTTATTTTAATTACATGTTCTGGGTTAGATACTTGAAAAATATAGCTATACTGTCTAAATGATGTAATGTGATAATTAGGGAATTCTCTTTCTACTACAGCCTTGTTAGATTCATAATGATCTAATTCTGTTTTTGCTGGCTGACAACTAGTAAAAATACCTAAAGACACTAAGAATAATAAAACTTTTTTCATAATAAAAATAATTTTTATAAATATTAATAAAAACTATTATTTCAAATCAGATACTAACTTTTAGAGGAGTTATGTATTAGTTTGTTCTGATACTATTAAAATAATAGTACAAAATACATGTAAAGTTAGGGTGCTTTAATTGTATAATAATTAACTTGTTTGTTTAAGGGTAACAAACTATAATGTAATTATATTTAGGGAGTTCAATTATAACTAATTGATAGTACAAATGTACGTAAAATTATTTCATTTTTAAAAAAGAAAAATTATATTTTATTCCAAAATTAACAAAAGTACTACTTAAATCACCACCTTTTGCTTTTACATAACCAACTGAACTTCTTAAGCTTAAAGTGTTGTTTAATTTGTAATCTGCACCAATACTAGGTTTTATGATAAGACCTTCACCAGTACTAATGTTACCACCTCCAGCTGCTCCTGCTAAAACTTGTGTAAATAAAGAGATGTTCTTTAATGATGCATTATTGGTCTTAATTCCAAGACCAACTAAACCTTCGGCATAAGCACCAGCATTTCCAAAGTTAGCAAATGAAGTTTCACCAGCTAAAAATAAATTTTTATTCAAATCTAAATTCACTTGAAGAGATATCTGATGCATATCTTCTGTAGGATTGGTCATTCTTTTTGCTTTAAAATACCAATCTTGTTTTACAATAACTTCTAAGCCCTTAAACCTACCTTTATTAAAGGTGTTTTCTTTAGAATAAGTTCCATTTCTTTCTACATAATATTTTAAACCTAAGCCAAAAGTAGAGGTAGAGAAATACTTACTTGGGGTTAATAAATAACCTTTGTTTAACGAGAGATATACATCTTTAAAAAGTTGTTGTTCGATAGAAATATCTGGTGAAATCATAAAGCCTCCATCAGAATCTACACCACCACCACCACCAGCACCCATAGCAAATTTGGTTAAAATATTTGTTCTATTTTTATTGAATGAAAAATGATAACCTCCTCCTAAAAGTACATCCATGTAACCAGCTCTAATTCCACTGTAAGCACCATCTACTTTTAAGAATGCAAACCAATTTTTAGATAAATAATTAGCAAATTCAAAACCAGCTAATCTTATCGTTTTTCCTTTTAGAACTTCACCAGTTGTGGCGTTTGCTTCACTTTGTACTTTTAAATTATTAAAATGAACCATAAATGAAGTCTTCTTAGTTTCTTGATTCCAAGAAGAGGTTTTTAGGTTTTCTAAATTAAATTCACTTTCTGAATTCTTATAATTTGAATAGTTAAAATTTAAAGGAATTTCTATAGCAACATTTAATTGATTTCCTCTAATTAAGCCATTGTCAAAGAAGTTCACATAACTCCAACCTGTATTTACAGAAAATGAATCAAAATTATAACCCAAGTTTAAATGAGGTAATATAAAAGCACCACCACCATCTGCAGCTCCTGCACCACCGCCACCACCAAAGTGAAAACCTGTATCTAAGTATAATTTTTCTGTTAAGTATTTTTTAAAACCTGCATTAACACCTAATGTAAAAAAACCTCCTCTTTTACCAGAAATAGATCCATAAATACCAACACCTGTATAAAAATTCTTGTTTACATTAAGATTGTAATGAATACCAGAAAAACCCATGTTAGGTTCATTTGGTATTTCTGCTTTGGGCATTTTTATAGAAAGAAAATCTACTTTAATAAATCCATTTTGAGTTTTCATTTCAGGAATTTTATCAGTTTGAGCTACTGAAAAATGACCACAAAGAATTACGAATGTCAAAAGAATTATTTTTTTCAATTTTTTTATTTTTAAAATGATTTTACAAATATAAATTATCTTTTTTCAATACTAATAATAACAGTCTTAGAAGTGGGTGTATTACTTATTTTTGCAACACTTTTAAGAGGTACCAAAACATTTGCTTCAGGAAAATAAGTTGCAGTACATTGTTTAGGTATGTTATATTTTATAACTAAAAAACCTTTTGCAATTCTTTTTTCATTATTAAAATGACTAACCAGGTCAACTAACTCTAACTGCTTTAAATTTTGTTCTTTCATGTCTTCTTCATTCATAAAAACAACTCTTCTTTCATTTAAAACACCTCTATATCTATCATTTAAACCATATATTGTAGTGTTGTATTGGTCATGGGTTCTAATTGTCATCATTATAAACTGATTCTTTTTTAACTCTAAATCAGAAGGTTTATTTAAAGTGAAATTTGCTTTTCCTGTGGCAGTAGGAGTGAAGTTGTTTTCTCTTGCATTGTTTGGTAAATAAAAGCCACCTTTTACTCTTGCACGTTTGTTATAGTTTTCAAAACCAGGAATTGTTGCTTCAATTTTATCACGAATTAAGTCATAATTAGAAGCTAAAGCTGTCCAGTTTGTAGTAGTTTTTTTTAAAGTAGCATTAGCTAAACCTGCAACAATTGCCGGTTCACTTAATAATTTTTCGGAATGTGGTGTTAAATGACCATGAGATTGGTGTACAACTCCCATAGAGTTTTCTACTGTAATAAACTGCTCTCCAGAAGCCTGAACATCTTTTTCAGAACGTCCTAAACAAGGCAGAATTAAGGCTTTTTTACCATGAATTAAATGACTTCTGTTTAATTTTGTAGAGATATGAACTGTTAAATTACAGTTTCTTAAGGCATCTGCAGTAAATTCTGTATCTGGTGTTGCAGAAACAAAATTACCACCCATTCCTATAAATACTTTAGCTTTTTTCTGATGCATTGCTTCAATAGCATCTACCACATCTAAGCCATGTTTTCTAGGTGCTTTAAAATTGAACTCTTTTTCTAAGTTGTCTAAGAAACTATCTTGTGGTTTTTCCCAAATACCCATAGTTCTATCTCCTTGTACATTAGAATGACCACGAACAGGGCATGTTCCTGCTCCTTTTTTTCCAATGCTTCCTTTTAATAGTAGAATATTTACTAATTCGCGAATATTGTCTACAGCATTTTTATGCTGAGTTAAACCCATTGCCCAACAAATTATAATATTGTCATTATTTATAATTAATTCTGTTGCTGCTTTTATATTCTCTAAAGTTAATCCTGTTTCAGGTAATAATTCATTTATAGAATAATTATCTAAATCTTCTAAAAGAGAATTTAAGCCAGCTGTTTTTTCTTTTATAAATTGATGATTAAATACAGAATTAGGAACGTCATCTTCCTTTTCTTTCATCAATTTTAAAATTATTTTTAATAAAGCTACATCTCCGTTTATTTTTACTTGTAAAAATAAATCTGTTAGATCTTGTCCAGAACCAACCCATTTTAATGGGTTTTGCGGGTCTTTATAATTTAATAAACCAACTTCAGGTAAAGGATTAACGGTAATTATTTTACCTCCTTTTTTCTTAGTTTCTCCTAATGCTGTTAACATTCTCGGGTGATTTGTTCCTGGGTTTTGCCCCATAACAATTACCAAATCTGCATGATTAAAATCGTCTAAAGTAACAGAACCTTTTCCTATTCCTAAAGTTTCAGAAAGTGCACTTCCACTAGATTCATGACACATATTTGAACAATCTGGTAAATTATTTGTACCAAATTGTCTTACATAAAGTTGATATAAAAATGCAGCCTCATTACTAGTTCTTCCAGAAGTATAAAAGACAGCTTCATCTGGTGAACTTAAAGAATTTAATTCCTCACCAATAATGTTAAAAGCTTTTTCCCAAGAAATTTCCTCATAATTATCTTTTCCTTCGGGTAAATACATTGGTTGGGTAATTCTACCGCTTTTACCAATTTCATAATCAGATAATTTAGAAAGTTCTGCTACAGAATGTGTAGCAAAAAATAACGGAGAAACTTTATTTCTAGTAGCCTCTTCAGCAACTGCTTTTGCTCCATTCTCACAATATTCAGCTAAAAAAGCACGTTTTGCATCAGGATCTGGCCATGCACAACCTGGGCAATCAAAACCATCTTTCTGGTTTAAATTTTTTAATAAAGTAATACCTTTTACAACGCCAACTTCATCTTTAATATGTGTTAAAGCAGAAGTTATTGCTTTAACGCCAACTGCAGAATGTGGAATGTCTTTTAACTGAATTCCTGTTAATTTTTCTGGTGGTTGTGCATTTGTTTTTTGAGACATAAGTTTAGTTGTTTTTTATGTATGATGGGTTTGAGTAAATAGTTAATTTGTTTTCTCTTGTAAAACCAATTAAGCAAATACCAAATTCTTTTGCAAAATCTACAGCAAGAGAAGAACAAGCAGAAACTGCAACTATAATTGGTATTTTTGCAATAAATGCCTTAGAAACAATTTCATAAGAAACTCTACCACTAACCAATAAAAAATTAGCACTTTTTAAGATATTATTTTGCAACAAATCGCCAACAATTTTGTCTACAGCATTATGTCTGCCAATATCTTCTTTAATGCTTAAAAGCTCATTTCTTTTATTAAAAACGGCAGCAGCATGACTACCACCTGTGTTTTTAAAAGTTTCTTGAAAAGAATTCATTTTAAGAAACATTTTATGAATATTTGTAGCAGATAAAATTACTTCTGAAGAGATTTTATTTCCAGAATGTTCTATATCTTTTAGCTCTTTTTTACCACAAATTCCACAAGAAGAAACAGATAATAATGTTCTTTTATTTAAATAGCCTTTTCCTAAATTTTTATCAGCAATAATAATGTTTATTATTGAAGGAATTCCACTGTCTTCTTTGATAATTTCAAACTTAAAATTAGCAGTTTCTTTATAAATATCTTCTGCAAAAAGCAAACCTCTAATAAGTTCTATATCATTGTCTGGGGTTCTCATAACAACAGTATAAGGTTCTCCATTGATATTTATTTGTAAAGCTGCTTCAACCACCAAACTATCTTCAATTTTATGTTGAAGTTTATTTGTGATTTTTAAGCCTTCATAGGAAAGTATTTGCATAAATAGAAAGTTAAGCTTTCTATACAAATTTAATGAAAAAAGTAGTCTGTAAAAAGTTAAAGTAAAGAAGAGTTTTTATATTTTCTTACAAAAAACAACAACTAAGTCATTCGAATTTATGGTTGTAAAAAATAAATAAGTATCGCCACCATCTTTAATTTTTGTTTCTTTTCGTATTTTATCTACCGTTTTAGGGAAGTTTCGTGTAGTAATATTTGCTTTTTTTTCGGGTAAAAGTTTTCCTATTTTCTTTTTATCGTAAGGTATTATGTTTATAATTTTAAAAACTCTACCAGGAAATTCTAACTTGTTTTCTGAAGTGTATAAATGCGAATGCTGATGTAGTTTAAAAACGTTTAATTGCCTTGAAATTTGGTGAAATGCGCCAGATTTTAAAATAGCAGAATTAGGTTCGTAAAGATAATTTAGTGGTTCAGAATAATTTGAAAAAACATTTTCTTTAAAGTTAAAATTAAATTTTTGAACTTCTTTTTTACCAATATTTATTGTTTTAATTTCAATAGTTTCTTCATAATTTTTCTCTAGTAAAAACAATACTTCTTTTACTTCATTTTGAAGCGCAACAACATGAATTTCTTTTACAAATTTTAATTCATTTATAGCACTTGTAATATCTAATATTGGCGAGTTTTTAAGAAGTATTTGATTGGTCTTACTAAATAAGAAATCGATATTTTCTGGCACATTTGGTAAGCAGTCTTTTAGTAAGAAAACTTTTCCTTTTATGTCATTTCTTCTTGATGGATCTATATAGATACAATCAAAATTTTCTTCAGAATCTTTTAAAAATTGTAATCCATCACCAGAAAAAGTAGTAATATTTTCTTTTTTTAATTGTTGATAATTGTGTTTTACAATTTCAGATAAATTATTATTTATTTCACAATGTGTTACTACTTTAAAATGCTCTGAAAAATAGAAACAATCTATCCCAAAACCACCAGTAATATCTATTATGTTTTTACCAGAAACAATTTTAGATTTATACTTGGCAGTAACCTCAGAAGAAGTCTGTTCTATGCTTATTTTTTCGGGATAATAAATGTTTTCAGTAGAAAACCAAGAGGGTAATTTGTTTATAGATTTCTGTTTGGCTACAATTTGGTTAGCTAATTCTTGTACAGAAACATCAGTAAAAGGACTTCCTTTAAAAATTAGTTTAGTAATATCAGATTTTAAATTATCTGTTATAAATTGTTGTACATCTTTATGTAAAATTGCTGAATTCAAAAGAAATTATAAGTCTTTAGTTAATGATTTTACAATTTTATTTTCAGATAAAAATTCTTTCAAAATAACTTTTAAAGCGGTGTATAATGGTACAGCAGTTATCATACCAACTATGCCAAAAAGTAAGCCGCCAATAATTATAATTAAGAAAATTTCTAAAGGATGAGATTTTGTGGTTTTAGAAAAAATAACTGGCTGACTCACAAAATTATCTACTAATTGAGCTATAAAATAACCAATCATAACATACATTGTTGTTGGTAAAATTTCTTCTTGAAAATTTAAACCAATATTACTTGTCATCGATAAAATAAACATAATTACTGCGCCTATCATTGGGCCAACGTAAGGAATTAAGTTTAATAAAGCGCATAAAAACGCTATTACAACTGCGTTATCTATACCAAATATTAATAAAATTATAGTGTATAAAATAAATAGAATAGTAATTTGAGTTATTAAACCAATAAAATATCTAGATAGTAAATCGTTAATTGTTTCTAGAGATTTAGAAAACCTTCCTTCGGTTTTATTAGGAATAATTGTCATAACTCCATTTTTTAATAACTGACTGTCTTTCATGAAAAAGAAAGAGATAAATAGAATAGAAAATAAGCCAACACTTAAAGAACCAACTGCTCCTAAAATTGCATTTAAAAAATTTGGAATTTCTTTAAATTGAGATGCAAAATCAACATTTTTTAATTCACTTAAAACATCAATTCCTTTAGAAGAGAAATAACTTGTTATTTGGTTAAATATTTCTTGAACATTGTTTTGTAATTTATCTACTTCTAATAAAGACAAGCTTTTTCCTTGTTCTGCAACTAACGGAATAAACATAATAATTAGGCCAGAAAGTAAGCTTAACATTAAAATCATTGTAAAAATAACTGCTAATGTATTTGGAAACCTTAATTTTCTTCTTAAAAAAATAATTATTGGTCTAGCAATTAATGATAAAATACCAGCAATAACTATGTATACAATTACAGATTGAATTGTATATAGAAAATAACCTAAAAGAAAAATTCCTATAATTATTCCTAAGGCTCTTAAAATTCCGTTTGCAATTGTTTTAGACGTCATTAATTATAACCTTTTACTTCACCCATACTTAAATTTCTTCCGTTACCAAAAGAATGGTTTGTTGGCAATAAAGTTCCACTTTCTGTTGTAATCCAATCTTCCCAAGTTGCAGGAACTTCGTTCATTTTCATACTAGGAACATTCATTTTATAACTTACAGGAATGTTATTTTCATCTAAAATCCATATATAAGAATCTCCTGGAGTTGTTCCACCAGATGTGTAAGTAACTTTTAAAGCGTCTTTGTTGTCTATTGAAACAATGTTTCTAATAGTACCTGCATCAAATAATTTGTGAGGAGCAACTAACCAAAAAGAATCATTATTAAAAATATCCCAAGCTTTTTTAACTATAATCGTATCTGTTGTTTCTTGTAATTTATTATTAAAATAAACTGTACTTTTTTCTTTATTTTGTGGGTATAAATGCACACGAATGGTATCCCAAGAAACATCTGCAATATGTTTTTCTTTGTCCCATTTAAAATGCCTTCTTCCTCCAAAACTCCACTCTATAAAACGAGTGTCCTTATAAGCGTTATGTTTAATTGCTTTTAAAATTTTGTTAGCTAAAATATCAGCATTTGTATTTTCTGCTTTTACATTTCCCATATTTAATTCTAAACCAAAAATAGAAAGTATATGTTTTGTAGGTAATTTTATTCCTGTACTTGTTGTTTTCCAGTCAGACCATGTTGCAGAGACACCACCTAAAGGAATTATGCTTGTCCACATTTTAAAAGAAGTAGGAGCGTAGTTTTCGTCTAATATCCATAAATAAGAATCACCAGGTGTAGAGCCTCCAGAAGTGTAAGTTATTAAGAGTGCATCCTTACCATTATAATTTACAATTCTTCTTTCTGTACCTGCATCAAATATTTTGAATGGTGCAATTAGCCAAAAAGAATCATTATTAAAAAAGCCAGTAGCTTGTTCTATTAATTCAGGGTTTTCAACTTTTTTATTATCGATAAAAGCTTCAGAATTAATAGGTTCTTGTGTGTGTAATATTACTTTGTTTTTATCCCAAGAAACTTCTACAATATTTTTTTGTTTAAACCATTTATAATGATTTGTGTTTCTAAAACTCCATTCTAAAACTTCTGTATTTTCAAAAGCATCATTATTTATAGCATTAAACATTTTTATAGCTAATGCATCTGCTTCTTTTCCTTGTTTTCCTTCAGGAAGTTTTTCATTATTTGCAAAGTAATAAATTCCTGCGGCAGCAATTAAAAGTAATATTAGTATTCCTATATATTTAAAAAATTTCTTCATTTTATGGGTTTTAAAATAAAGAAGCTAATTTATTACTTTTTAAAGGAACTTATTTGTTTTGCTCATAATAATCTAAAACATGTTATAGAATTTCTGTTTTTTTAGTTTTCCTTTTTCAGTAATAAGAGATTTTTATAATAATGAAACAATATAAGAACTTATTGTTTAGGGAAAATCTTTGTGAATTTTGGCGGAATTTGTTTTGTAATATTTATTTTTTCTTCTGTAAAAGGATGTAAGAATTCTAAAGTAGCAGCATGTAAGTACAATCCTTTTCCGTTTAAAACTAAGTCTTCTATAAAGTGTTCTTTATCTCCCAAAATAGGATTTCCAATAGATAATAAATGTTTTCTTAATTGATGCTTTCTACCAGTTTTAGGTTCTAATTTTAGCAAGTTTAAAAACTCAAATCGTTTAGAAATAACAGATTCTAAAACTGTATATTCTGTAGTTGCTTCTTTTTCATCAATAGGTAAATTTATAAAGTCTTTTGGCTTCATTTTACCAATTGTAATAGCAAAATAAGTTTTTTTAATTTCTTTATTTTTGAATAAATCTCCTAATTTAATAATTGCAGTACTTGTTTTACCAATTAATAAAAGTCCGCTTGTTGGGTAATCTAATCTATGAATTGGTTGAGGTTTTACTGCGTCAGATTTGTTGCTTTTTTGCAAGTTTTGCGCTAACGCATTCGCAATAGTTACAAATTTATTTCCACTAACTAAAATACCAGCAGGTTTGTAAATAATTGCTAAATAATCATCTTCAAATAAAACTTCTATATCTAATTTTAATCTTTCGAAAGTAGATAGGTTTTCAGTTTCGAAAAGTTCAATTTTTTCTCCTCCTGAAATAAATTTAGAAGTAGTTGCTAAAACACCATTAATAAAAATAAATTCTTTTTTTATGGCTTTTTTTATACCAGATTTGGTAGGAATTGTTTTAAAAATTCCAACGCTGTATTCTTGAAAACGAATTGGTTTTTCTAACTTTTGTACAATATGAGTTTCTGCTAACTGCATTATTTTGCAAACAATTGATTTATGTCTTGAAAAGCTTTAAACTCTAAAGCATTATTTTCTGGGTCTTTAAAAAACATGGTTGCTTGTTCACCTACTTTTCCTTTAAAACGAATTGTTGGCTCTATTTGAAATTTTGTATTTGCTTCTTTTAATCTTTCTGCTAAAGTATGCCAATCTTCCCAAGTTAATACAACACCAAAATGTGGAACGGGAACATCATGTCCGTCTACTGAATTTGATATTCTTTGGGGTTTATAATCTTCTTTTACATGAATTACCAATTGATGACCAAAGAAGTTAAAATCTACCCAATCTTCTGTAGATCTACCTTCTTTACAGTTTAAAATGTCTCTATAAAAAGTTCTGCATTTTTCTAAATTCTGAACTGGAATTGCGAGGTGGAATGGTTGTATGTTTGTTTTCAAAAGTTTAAAATTTTATATTCAAAGTTAAAAAAAAATATTAATCTTAATTTCCGTTTGAGTTTTGTATTGAGTGAGTGCGTTGGGGATTGAAACGACATCCTTTTTGCTTTTTTTTTGCAAAAAGATATAGTGGAAAGCCCGCCCGAACGCAAAAAAAAAATAAGGAAAATTTTTTAAAATCCTACTGCAGCATCATCTCCACGTTTATCTGCTCCTCCTTCTAATTTTCCGTTTTGTAAAACTAAAATAGCATCAACTCTACCAATTATTAAAGAATTTTTTTCTAAAATTTTATAGCCTAAAGATTCTAATTTTGTTTTAGTTTCTGGTGTAAAACCATTTGGTTCCATTCTAATTACATCTGGTAGCCATTGATGGTGAAATCTTGGAGAATCTACAGATTCTTGCATTCCCATATTATATTCTGTAACATTTAAAATATTTTGTAAAACAGAAGTAATAATAGTAGAGCCTCCAGGAGTACCAACAACCATTTTTAATTTTCCGTTTTGTTCTACAATTGTTGGGGTCATAGAACTTAACATTCTTTTTTCTGGAGCAATTGCGTTTGCTTTAGAACCAACTAAACCATATACATTTGGTACACCAGGTTTGCTAGAAAAATCGTCCATTTCATTATTTAAAATAAAACCTGCGCCTTTTACAACTACCTTAGAGCCATAACCAGTATTTAAAGTTGTAGTTACAGAAACTGCATTACCAAATTGATCTATTATTGAGTAATGTGTAGTTTCATCACTTTCATAACCTAAGATTTTTCCATTAGAAACTTCTGAAGAAGGTGTAGCTTTATTCCAAGAAAAAGAACGCATTCTTTTATTAATATAGTTTTTACTTGTTAAGCTATCTATAGGAACTTCTACAAAATCGATATCTCCTAAATAATGAGCTCTATCTGCATAAGATCTTCTTTCTGCTTCTGTTAAAAGTTGAATGTATTTTGTTGAATTATGCGCTATTTCAGATAAATTATAAGGCTCTATAGATTTTAAAATTTGTGCTAAACAAATTCCACCACTTGCAGGAAGTGTCATGGAAGTAATAGTATAATCTTTGTAATTAAACTCAATAGGTTTTCTCCAAACAGCTTCGTATTTTTCTAAATCTTCATGAGAAATAATTCCTCCTAATTCTGTTACATAATCTACTAATAAATTGGCTGTTTTACCTTTGTAAAATCCGTCTTTACCAAAATCTCTTATTCTTTCTAAAGTTTGTGCTAAATCTTCTTGTTTTAAAAGATCTCCTTTAGACCATTCTTTATTAAAAACACTTTTGTAATTATTTACTTTATTAAACCTTTCTCTAGCATTTTCTAAATCACTTTGTTGTTTTTTTGTTACTACTATTCCGTTTCTAGCTAAATCTATAGCTGGTTGAATAAGTTCTTTAAAAGGTAAGCTTCCAAATTTTTTATAAACTTCTAAAAGTCCAGCAACAGAACCAGGAATTCCAACTGCATTTGCACCTAAAACACTTTTGTTTTCAATTACATTTCCTTCAGCATCTAAATACATGTTTTTATGAGCAGTAATTGGTGCTTTTTCTCTAAAATCTAAAGCGCCTTTTGTGCCATCATTATTTCTATAAACCATAAAACCACCACCACCAATGTTACCAGCTACTGGATACACAACTGCCAAAGCAAAATGCGTTGCAACCATTGCATCATATGCATTTCCGCCTTTTTCTAAAATATCTGAACCAATTTTAGAGGCTTCTATTCTAGCAGAAACAACCATTGCCTTTTCAGTAATTAAACCAGTAATTTTTTCTTTTTTTTCTGATGTTTTACAGTTTATTAGTAAAAAAGAAAGCGCAAATAATAAAGCTATATTTTTCATGAGGCAGTTTTAATTTCTTTTAATTTTTGGTTGGTATGTTTAATTAAATCTTTAAAAAACAACATGAAATCTTCTTCGAGTTCATTTTCTAGAATTTCTAAATCTTCAATAGCTAAATTCATTTGAGATTTCCCTTTTGTTCTAGCGTTCATGCCGTTTAAAACTTTAGCTATTCCTTCTTTATTGTTATAATTGAATAAGATGTTATATTCAATCATATATTTTATAAAGTTTTGAGATTTTACTGGTAATTCATCTGAAATTTCTAGAAATAATTTATTGATAGCATCTGTATAAACATTTAAAGGAATTGCAGAATAATTGGCCCAATTTTTAGCCAAGAAATAATCGTAAAAAATATCTATAATTACGCCATCATAATGCCTGTAACGTTCGTGTAAACGTCTTTTGCTTTTTCTTACAATCTCATGCGCATCTGTAAATGTATCTATTTCTCTGTGTAAGAAAATACCTTGCTGAATTTCTTTTGAAAAACCTTCGTAATTATTACCTCTAATATGGTCTGCAATAAAATTGCCAATCATAATATTAGTATCGTTTTGAGATAAGTATAAATGGGCCAGAAAATTCATAAAAGTAAATGTAAACAAAAAACCACAATCATTTGATTGTGGTTTTTAATATTATTGATTCCTATTATAAAGGAATTAGAAATTTAGTTATTTAACATTACTGGCATAACAAGCATTGTAACTTGTTCACCTTCGTCAGTTCCATCTATAGGAGTTAAAATTCCTGCTCTGTTTGGTAAAGACATTTCAATTAAAACTTCATTAGAGTTTAAATTGTTTAACATTTCGCTTAAAAAACGAGAGTTGAAACCAATTTGCATGTCGTCTCCTTGGTAATCACAACTTAAACGTTCATCTGCTTTATTAGCAAAATCTAAATCTTCTGCAGAAATGTTTAATTCAGTACCCGCCATTTTTAAACGAATCTGGTGTGTAGTTTTACTAGAGAAAATAGAAACACGTCTAACAGAGTTTAAAAATGAAGCTCTGTCTACTGTTAATTTATTTGGATTTTCTTTAGGTATTACTGCTTCATAATTAGGATATTTTCCATCAATTAATCTACAAACTAAAACAATGTTATCAAATGTGAATTTTGCGTTAGCATCATTATATTCAATAGTAACATCACTATCAGAACCTCCTAAAATACCTTTTAATAAATTTAAAGGTTTCTTTGGCATAATAAATTCTGCAGTTTGATCTGCAGTAACATCTGTTCTAGAGTATTTTACTAATTTATGTGCATCTGTTGCAACAAAAGTTAAGCTTTGAGAACTAAATTGAAAGAAAACTCCACTCATTACAGGACGTAAATCGTCGTTTCCTGCAGCAAATATAGTTTTAGAAATTGCTGTTCCTAAAATACTTGCAGGTACCACTGTTTTACTTGGCGATGGTAAAGAAACTGCTTTTGGAAATTCATCTCCACCAAAATAAGCCATGTCATATTTCCCTTGATCAGAACTAATTTCTATAGTATTATCTCCTTCCGTTTTAAACGTTAATGGTTGGTTAGGAAACGTTTTTAGAGTATCTAGTAATAAACGAGCAGATACAGCAATAGAACCAGTACTTTCACTTTCTACTTCTACCACAGAACTCATTGTTGTTTCTAAATCTGATGCAGAAACTTTTAGTTCATTTTCTGATAATTCAAACAAAAAATTATCTAAAATTGGTAATGTGTTGTTACTATTTATAACGCCGCCTAAAACTTGTAGTTGTTTTAATAATTGCGAACTCGATACAATAAATTTCATGTAATGTGTTTTCTTAATTTGATTTACAAATATATTCTAAATAAGTGACTTTTAAAATTATTTTTTTAACAGCTTAGAAGCTTCGTATTTATATGTTTATAAACGTTATAATTATGTTAACAAAAAGCATTTTGATAGATAAAAAACTACATTTGTTTCACTTACCAATTTATAAATATGAAGAAAATATTACTTGCTAGCATAGCTTTTCTGTCGATTTCAGCATCAATCTTTGCACAAAAACCAGAAAAATTAAATTCTAATCAAATTTATGAGAAAATTCAAAAACTGAATTTTCTAGGAACAGCATTATATATTGCAGCGCATCCAGATGATGAAAATACTAGATTAATTGCATATTTAGCAAATAATGTAAAAGCAAGAACAGGCTATTTATCTCTAACTAGAGGAGATGGAGGTCAAAATTTAATTGGTCCAGAAATTAGAGAATTATTAGGTGTAATTAGAACACAAGAATTACTTGCGGCAAGAAGGGTAGATGGAGGAGAGCAGTTTTTTACAAGAGCCAATGATTTTGGATATTCTAAACACCCAGATGAAACTTTAAAAATTTGGGAAGAAGAAAAGGTTTTAAGTGATGTTGTTTGGGCAATTAGAACTTTTAAACCAGATGTAATTATTAATAGATTTAACCACAGAACACCTGGTACAACACATGGGCATCATACAAGTTCTGCAATGCTAAGTGTTGCTGCTTTTGATAAAGTTGGCGATAAAAATCAGTTTTCAGAGCAATTAAAATACACAGAAACTTGGCAACCAAAACGTCTGTTTTATAATACATCTTCATGGTTTTATAGAAATCAAGAAGATTTTGACAAAGCAACCAAAGGAAAATTAACGTCTTTTGATGTGGGTACTTATTATCCTTTAAAAGGTTTGTCTAACAACGAATTAGCTTCTTTGGCAAGTAGCCAACATTTATGTCAAGGTTTTGGAAGATTAACAACAAGAGGAGAACAAAAAGAATACGTAGAGTTTTTAAAAGGAGCACCTTTAAAAGATAAAAACGATATTTTTTCAGGAATAAATACAACTTGGAATCGTTTAAAAAATGGAGGAGAAATTGGAGATATTTTATATGATGTTGAAGAAAATTTCGATTTTGCAAATCCGTCTAAATATTTATCTAAATTAATGGAAGCTTACAGTTTAGTTTTAAAACTAGAAGATTCTTATTGGAGAGAAATTAAAGAAAAACAATTAAAAGAAATTATAGAAGCTTGTGCTGGTTTGTATATAGAAGCGTCTGCAAATAGTTCTTCAGGAACACCAAACTCTTCTGTAGAAATTAATTTTGAAGCTTTAAATAGAAGTAGTATTTCTATAGAATTAGCATCTATTAGATCTACAATAGATAACAAAAAAGTAAGAAAAAACATTGATTTAGATCCAAATAAGAAAATCAATTTTAAAGAAACAATTATTTTAAAAACCAATGAATTTTCAGACCCTTATTGGCTAAGAGAAAAAGCTTCTTTGGGAATGTATTCTGTGAAAAACCAAGAATTAATTGGGTTGCCAGAAACACCAAGACCAACTAAAATAGATTTTAATCTAATTATAGATGGAGTAGAAATTACAATTACAAAAAACGTTGTTAGAAGATACGCAGAAAGAGATAAAGGAGAAATTTATGAACCTTTTGAAATTTTACCAAGAATTACAACAAAGTTAAAAGACAAAGTAATTATTTTTTCAGATGAAGTTGCTCAGAAAGTTTTGGTTGAAATTAGAGCAGGAGCAAATAATGTAAATGGTAAAGTAAGCTTACAATTGCCAGTAAATTGGTCTGTTTCTCCAAAAGAAATTCAATTTACTATCAATCAGAAAAATGATAAAAAAACAGTTGAGTTTTTAGTAAGTCCGCCAGAAAATCAATCTGAAGGAAAGTTAGAAGTTGTTGCTACTTCTAATGGAAAAACATACAAAAAAGAATTGGTAGAAATTAATTATAACCACATTCCTAAACAATCTGTTTTATCTATTTCTGAAGCTAAAATAGTACGTTTAAATATTAAAAAAGCAGGAAATAAAATTGGTTATATAAAAGGAGCTGGTGATGCAGTTCCAGAAAGTTTAAGACAAATTGGTTATACAGTTGTAGAAATTAATCCTTCGGAAATTAACGCTAAAAACTTAAAAAATTACGATGCTGTTGTTTTAGGAATTAGAGCTTACAATGTTGTAAAAGAATTAAAGTTTAAACAAAAATATTTGCTAGAATATGTAAAAAATGGTGGAAATATGATAGTACAATACAATACCAACAGAGGTGTTGATGTTGCTGCGCCATTTGCTTTACAATTATCTAGAGATAGAGTTACAGATGAGTTTGCAGAAGTAAAAATACTTGCAGAAAATAATTCTCTTTTAAATTTTCCTAATAAAATTACAAAAGCAGATTTTAATGGTTGGGTACAAGAACGTGGTTTGTATTTTCCTAACTCTTGGAGTTCTGAGTTTACTCCAATTTTATCGATGCATGATAAAGGAGAAACTGCAAAAAACGGAAGTTTACTTATTGCAAAATATGGCAAAGGAAATTATATTTATACAGGTTTAAGTTTCTTTAGAG
>CAXBIR010000058.1:0-20234 GCA_963975825.1 uncultured Polaribacter sp. | reverse complement strand
ATTATTAGTGCTGTACAATTAGAAACAGCTAAAGCTAATTTAGCACAAGCTAAAGCTAATTATAGTAGTGTTTCTGCTACAATTGGTTATGCAACAATAAAGAGTCCTGTAAATGGTTATGTAGGTGCCATTAATTTTAGAGAAGGCGCTTTAATTAGCCCTAACGATGCAAAACCTTTAACAAAAGTAAGTGATATTAGCGAAGTTTATGCTTTTTTTAGTTTTAACGAAGCACAATACATAGATCACTTACAAAGATATGAAGGACAGAACAAAGCAGAAAGAATTAAAAACTCTCCAGATTTAAGCTTAGTATTAGCTAATGGAAAAATTTATTCAGAAAAAGGACGCATTCAAACAAGTACTGGTCAAATCAATCAAAATACAGGAACTATAAAAATTAGAGCAGCCTTTAATAATCCTAATGAGATTTTAACCAATGGAAATAGTGGTAAAATTAGACTTCCTATAGAATATAAAGATGCTATTGTAGTACCACAATCATCAACATTCGAACAACAAAAAGATATTATGGTTTTTACCATTGATAAAGAGAATAAAGTAAAACCTACTATTATAAAAGTACAAGGTAATGTAGGTAATTTATATGTTGTAGAATCTGGACTTAAAGCAGGAGATAAATTAATATTATCTGGAATAGGAAAATTAAGAGGAGGAATGGAAATTACACCCAAAGACACTTCTTTTGAAGAAGCTATTAAACCTATAAAAGCTTTATTTAAAAATTAAAAATCATAAACTTATTTAGTTATGTTAAAAACATTTATTGAAAGACCCGTTCTTTCAACAGTAATTTCTATTATTATAGTTGTACTTGGTTTTATAAGTATATCAAGTCTACCAATAGAAGAATACCCAGATATTGCACCGCCAACAATTAAGGTAACGGCGTCTTATGCTGGGGCCAATGCAGAAACTGTTTTAGAAAGTGTAATTATTCCTATAGAAGAACAAATTAACGGTGTAGAAGGTATGAGTTATATTACCTCTACAGCATCTAACACAGGTACAGCAGAAATTACTGTTTACTTTAATCAAGAAGTAGATGCAGATATTGCTGCAGTTAACGTACAAAACCGTGTAGCAAGAGCAAGTGCATTATTACCTCAAGAAGTATTACAAACAGGAGTAATAACACAAAAGCAAGAAACAAGTGCTTTAATGTTTATTTCTATGTATTCTGAAAATGATAATTACGATGCTACATTTATTCAGAATTACCTAAAAATAAACGTAGTACCTGCAATGCAACGTATTAGTGGTGTTGGAGATGTTAGTTTATTCTCTCAGCAAGATTATGCAATGCGTATTTGGTTAAAACCAGAAAAATTAGCAACCTATGGTTTAATTCCTTCAGATATTACAGCAGCATTAGCAGAACAAAATTTAGAAGCGGCAGCAGGTTCTTTAGGTCAGAATAATGGTGAAGCATTTTCTTACACATTAACATATAGTGGCCGTTTTAAAAATGAACAACAATATGGAGATATTGTAATTAAAGCATTAGGAAATGGAGAGTTTCTTCGTTTAGATGATGTTGCTAAAATTGAATTAGATGCGCAATCATATGCAGCTAATGCAATAAGTATGGGAAATCCTGCAGTTTTTATGGGTATTTTTCAAACAAAAGGATCTAATGCAAGAGAAATTATTGAAAACATTAAAGTTACTTTAGCATCTGTTAAAAAAGATTTACCAGAAGGTTTAGATGTTTTTGTGCCTTATGATACAAGTTTGTTCTTAAATGCTTCTATAGAAAAAGTAATTAGTACATTATTAGAAGCATTCTTATTAGTATTCTTAGTAGTATTTATCTTCTTACAAGATTTTAGATCTACATTAATTCCTGCAATTGCAGTTCCAGTATCTATTATTGGTACATTCTTTTTCTTGAATGTTTTTGGATACTCAATTAACTTATTAACGCTATTTGCATTGGTTCTAGCTATTGGTATTGTGGTAGATGATGCCATTGTTGTTGTAGAAGCAGTTCATGCCAAATTAGATGAAGGAGAAAAGAACCCTAAAAAGGCAACGCTAACAGCAATGAACGAAATTTCTGGAGCTATTATTTCTATTACTTTGGTAATGGCAGCAGTATTTATTCCGGTAACGTTTGTAACGGGACCTACAGGTGTATTTTACGAACAATTTGGTGTGACTTTGATTATTGCTATTCTTATTTCGGCGGTAAATGCATTAACGTTAAGCCCTGCTTTGTGTGCGTTATTACTGAAACCTCATAAAGATGATGAAGAGTTGAAAGGTAAGAGTCCTTTAAAACGATTTTATAAGCTTTTTAATCGTGGCTTTAATGCAACTATAGATAAATACGGAAAATCGCTACACTTTTTATACAAAGTAAAATGGATGTCTCCTTTATTATTAATTTTAGCTGTTGCAGGAATTTACTGGGCGTCTAATACAACACCTACTGGTTTTGTGCCTAATGAAGATAGAGGAATTATTTTTGCAAATATTGCATTACCAGAAGGGTCATCTTTAGACAGAACAGATGCTGTTTCAAGAGATTTATATGGTAAAATAAAAGATATTGAAGGTATTGTTGCTGTAAACTTTATTAAAGGTAGAAGTTTAATTAATGGTGCTGGAAGTAATTATGCTTTTGGTATTATAAAACTAGCAGATTGGGCAGATCGTGAAGATGTTGCAACCTCTGTACAATCCATTACTGGTAAATTATTTGGTGTTTCAGCAGGTATAAAAGAAGCTAATATTATTTTCTTTTCACCACCAAGTATTCGTGGTTTTGGAAACTCTGCCGGTTTTGAAGTTAACTTACTAGATAAGTTTGGTGGCGAATTTAAAGACTTAGATAAAGCAAACAAAGATTTTGCGATGGCTTTAATGGCACATCCAGAAGTAAAATATGCACAATCATCTTTTAGTACAAACTATCCGCAATATGAAATGGAAGTTAATGTACCATTAGCAAAAGAAAAAGGAGTGCCTATTAACAGTATATTCTCAACATTACAAGGGTATATTGGTGGAATTTATGCTTCAGATTTTTCTCGATTTGGAAAACAATTTAGAGTATACATTCAAGCTTTACCAGACGACAGAGCAGACGTAGATGATTTAAATAGCATGTATGTACGTACAGATTCTGGTGAGATGACGCCAATTACACAGTTTGTAAAATTAGAACGTGTATATGGGCCACAATCAGTAACTCGTTTTAACTTATTTAATTCTACATCTATAACAGGTGCAACAAATGAAGGTTTTAGTACAGGAGATGCAATTAGAGTTATTGAAGAAGAGGTTGCAAAATTACCTAATAATTATACAATTGCTTATTCTGGTTTAACGCGAGAGGAAGTAAGTGCAGGTAATCAAACTTTATTCATTTTTGGTTTAAGTATTCTATTTATTTACTTCTTATTAAGTGCACAATATGAAAGTTACTTATTACCATTTGCTGTAATTTTATCTTTACCATTTGGGGTGTTTGGGGCTTATATTAGTACCAAATTCTTAGGGCTAGAAAACAACATTTATTTCCAAATTTCTTTAATTATGCTTATTGGTCTACTCGCCAAAAACGCCATACTTATTGTAGAAATAGCACTTCAAAAAAGAAGAAAAGGTGAAAGTATTGTAGAAGCAGCTATAGATGGAGCAAAATCTCGTTTACGTCCTATTTTAATGACCTCATTTGCCTTTATTCTTGGTTTAATGCCATTAGTACTAGCAAAAGGTGTTGGTTCTGAAGGAAATAGATCTATTGGTACAGGTGCCGTTGGAGGTTTACTTATAGGGACCATTTTAGGAGTCTTTGTAATTCCAATTCTATTTATATTATTTCAATGGTTACAGGAAAAAGCTTCAAGTAAACCAGCTGTTATTTCTCAACAAAAAGAAGATGAATAAAATGATATCAATTATAAAAAATAAAAGCATACAAAAAGGAGTAGTTTTAACCATAATGGTTTTTACATTACAAAGTTGTTTTGTTGCTAAGGAGTATAGAAGACCAGAAGTTACAGAAACTGAAAACTTGTACAGAACAGATAATTTGCCATCAGATAGTATATCTATGGCAGATATATCTTGGAAAAAACTATTTACTGATACATATTTACAACAGTACATAGAAGAAGGGTTGCAAAACAATATGGATATTCGAATTGCAATTCAACAAATAGTTGCTGCAGAAGCCTATGCAAAACAAGGTAAAGCAGGTTATTTACCTAGCTTAAGTGTTGGTCCTAACCTTACACATCAAGAATTATCTAAAAACAGTCAGTTTGGTGCATTTTTAACAAATACATCTACAGACCAATGGGATATTACTGCTTCTCTTTCTTGGGAAGCTGATATTTGGGGAAAAATACGAAGTAATAAACGTGCTACACAAGCTACTTTTTTACAAAGTGTTGCTGGTCATCAGGCTGTAAAAACTCAATTGATTTCTAGCATTGCAAGTACATATTACAGTATTCTGGCCTTAGATGCCCAGTTAGAAATTACCAAAACTTCTATTAACACAAGAAAAAAAGGAGTAGAAACTATTAAAGCTTTAAAAGACGCAGGTTTAACTAATCAGGTAGCAGTAGATCAAAATATTGCACAGTACAATAATGCTTTAGCATTAGAAGTAGATTTAGAAGTTGCCCTTTTTAAAGCAGAAAATACATTAAGTATTTTATTAGGTAAAACACCTCAACAAATTAAAAGAAATAGTTTAGAAAATCAAACTATAAATTCTGAAATGAAATTAGGTTTTGCTTCTCAATTATTAAGTAATAGACCAGATGTTATTGCTGCTGAATATAAATTAATTAGCGCTTTCGAATTAACAAATGTTGCTAGAAGTAGCTTATACCCTTCTTTAACACTAACCGCTTCAGGAGGTTTACAGAGTTTAGATTTAGATAAATTATTTAACGCAAACTCATTATTTGCTAATATTGTTGGAGGTTTAACACAACCTATTTTTAACAAGCGAAAGTTAAAAACCCAAAAAGAAGTTGCTGTTGCACAACAAGAGCAAGCACTTTTAAACTTTAAGAAGACTTTATTAATTGCAGGTAATGAAGTTTCTAACGCTTTGTATTCTTATAATTCTGAAAACAAAAAATATGAATTCTTACAAAATGAAGTAGAGGCTTTGCGTAAAGCAGAAGAAAACTCAGAAGAATTATTAAAAAATGGATATGCAACTTACCTAGACTTATTAACAGCTAGACAAAGTGCTTTAGGTTCAGAAATTAAAGTTATTAATAGTAGATTACAGCAATTACAATCTGTAGTTAACTTATATGAAGCCCTTGGTGGTGGTTTAAAGTAAAAGAATACCATTTCTAAACGCAGTTAATTATTCAAAAAATGGTTAACTGCGTTTTAACATATAAAAACGTACCTAAAAAGTTCATTTTCTTTTCTATTTTTGCATTATGAAAAAAGACATTCAAATACCAGAAGTTACAGACGTAGAAATGGCTGTTGTTTATGAATACAATGATTTGTATAAGACAGATGATTGGAATGTTTATATCATAAATAATAAAAAAGTAGATTTAGAAATGATGGTAATTGTTTCTCAAGGCTTTTCTGATACAAAAACAACTTCTTTATTACGTAAAAAATTAGACAAACTTCCCGCAAATTCTTTTGCTAAGATTGAATTTATTCAACCAGAATTATTCAAGTTAAATAATCGTTTTCAGGTTTCTTTTTTTGAAGGAAACACATTACACGAAAAAACATTTTTCTTTAAAGAAAACACAGTTAAAGAAGGTGCTTTACGTATGATTGATGAAATTAAAAAACGTGGTATTTTAGCTGAATAAGTTTAGTTACTCAATTAATTATCCAAGAAATCCAATAACCAAATACATAATTACAGTAATTGCGCCACCAACTAAAGCGTAAGGTAATTGTGTTTTTACGTGGTCTATATGGTCACTTGCAGATGCCATAGAAGAAATAATAGAAGTATCGGAAATTGGCGAACAATGGTCTCCAAAAATTCCTCCACCTAAAGTTGCAGCAACAATAATAGTAATATCAGAACCATGAATGTTTGCCATAGGAACAGAAATTGCTAACATAATTGCAAAAGTTCCCCAAGAAGTTCCGGTAGAAAATGCAATAAAAGAACTAATAATAAAAACAATTGCAGGTAACAATTCTGGCGATAACCAATCTTTGGTAACATTAGCAACATAAATACCAGTTTCTAACTCTTTACAAGCATCTCCAATAGCAAATGCTAACAACATTAACAATGCTAATGGCATTAACTCACTAATTCCTTTTAAGGTTAAATTAACAGCTTCTTTTGGTTTTAAAAATCCTTGAATCATGTACATTACAATTGCAACTAAAAGTGCGGTAATTACAGCGTATAAAACAGATGAAGAACCAGAACCTGCACCAATTGCTTGTTTCATGTGATCTAAAGTTGATGTATATTCCTTAACCTCATTCCAGCCAGTATAAATTAAGTTAATTGGCATCATTAAAACCATAGTTAAAAGCGGCACAATCATATTGTAAGCTCTTGCAGGAATTCCTTCTTTTGGCGGAAAAGAAGTTATTTCATCTGAAACCATTGGTGTAGAACCTTCGTTCATTAACTCGCCTGTTTCTTTAGTTCTTTTTTCAGCCTTTTTCATCGGTCCAAAATCTTTCTTTGTAAAAATGATAATGAAAACAATTAGAATAGCTAAAAGTGGATAAAAATTATACTTAATAGAAGCAATCATAACAGAGAAAGGCTTTTCTATACCTTGTGTTAATAAAAGTCCCATTATAAAAGCGCCCCAAGCATTAAAAGGTATTAATATAGATGAAGGTGCAGAACTAGAATCTGCTATATATGCTAATTTTTCTCTCGGAATTCCTAATTTATCAAAAATTGGTCTGTATAAAGTTCCTACAGTTAAAGAACTTATACTGGTTTCTACAAACAGTAATAAACCTGTAACTGTAGCTAAAACTTGTACCATTATTCTACTATAACCCGTTTTTTTATTTTCATATTTTACCAATTTTTTATTAATTATATTGATAAACCCTTCTACACCTCTAGAAAACTGAATAAAAATTAACAAAGCACCAACCAACGCACTAAACATTATGGTTCTTGTATTTCCTTCAGATTGAAAAACGTTTACCATTCCTTCAATCATTGCTAAAGTTCCTGCCAAAGGATTCCAGCCTTCTATAATCAACCAAGAAAACCAAATACCAAATAACAAAGCAATATATACTTGCTTTGTTTTTAAAGCTAAAATAATGGCAACAATTGGTGGTATTACTGAAAGAAATCCATATTCCATAAAAAGAAATTTTAATTTGGTTAAAGGTAGTAATTAAAACCATAATTTTTCAATGGTTATTTGTAATTTAGTCTTTTATAAAGATTCTTAAAATGTCTAAATTTTACACAAAACTTACAACAAGACTTCAAAAATTTATTGAAGCACAAAAAATATTTTTTGTTGCAACTGCACCAAATTCTGGACGAATAAATTTATCGCCAAAAGGAATGGATTCTTTTAGAGTTATAAATGAAAACCGTGTTTTGTGGTTAAATGTTACAGGAAGTGGAAACGAAACTGCAGCACATTTGTTAGAAAATGATAGAATTACCATTATGTTTTGTGCTTTTGATGGTGCACCAAACATTCTTAGATTATATGGTAAAGGAAAAGAAATTAAAGAAGGAGATGCTTCTTGGAATGATTTAATTACACTTTTTCCAGAAACACCAGGAACGCGTCAGATATTTGATATTACTTTAGAATCTGCACAAACTTCTTGCGGAATGTCTATCCCTTTTATGGAGTATAAAGGAGAAAGAAACGAATTAAATGACTGGGCAACAGAGCAAGGTAAAGAAGGAATTGAACAATATTGGGAAGACAAAAACCAAACAAGTATAGATGGATTACCAACTAATATTTTAGACTAAAAAAACAATCTTAATCTTTATTTACTCTTTTAATTGCCGTAATAAAATCGTTTAAATTGTTATTATTGGCAACTAAATGTATAGCTTCGTCGCAAATTTTTTCTGCATTTTCTATAGAAAAATGTAAACCAACAGCTATTTTTCGCATTAATTCTACTTCTGTTAATTTAGCTTCACCATCTACCAAAATCATTTTTGTTAAACGGAATAAACGCTCTATTCTTTCGTCATAATTAATTGGCGGGTTTATTGGGTATTTTTCTGGATTGTTTAAGATTAAAGAAAATTCTTCTAAAGTTATATTTAAGTTTTTTCCAGCTCTTATTAACAATTCTTTTTCTTCATCTGTAATTTTGCCATCTACTCTTGCAATTTTTACAATGTTAGCAAAATGACCAATTTCTTGTTTGTGTTGTCCGCTAGAATATAAATCTGATATTGCCATTTTCTTTTTTTTATAAATATAAATAAAAGGACCTAAAAAGACTATTAAAAAAAACCTAAAAACATAAATCATATGTTTTGCTTTTTTGTACTTTGCTAAAAGATATTAATAACAAGTATTCATCTAGAAATTCAATTTTAATTATGAGCAACTTTTCTTACTTCAATAGAAAAAATATTACCAAAGAATTACAAGAAACAGAATTTGACGTTTTAATTATTGGTGGTGGTATTACTGGAGCAGGTATTGCTTTAGATGCTGCTTCTAGAGGTATGAAAGTAGCTTTAATAGAAAAAAACGATTTTGCTTCTGGTACTTCTAGTAAATCTACCAAACTAATTCATGGTGGTTTACGTTATTTAAAACAATTCGATTTCTGGTTGGTAAAAGAAGTGGGTACAGAACGTGCAATTGTACACAGTTTAGCACCACACTTGGTAATTCCAGAAAAAATGATTTTACCTTTAATAGATGGTGGTACTTATGGTTCTTGGTTAACTTCTATTGGACTAAAAGTGTATGATATTTTGGCTTCTGTAGAAGGTGAAGATAAAAGGAAAATGCTAGATAAAGAAGAAGCTTTAGACAAAGAACCTTTATTGCCAGAAAGCATTTTAAATGGCGCTGGTTATTATGCAGAATATAGAACAGATGATGCACGTTTAACGTTAGAAGTTTTAAAAACTGCGTTAGATTACGATGCAAAGATTTTAAATTATACCGAAGCAACAGAATTTATTTATGAAGATAAAAGAGTTGTTGGTGCTACTGTAAAAGATACTTTTTCTGAAGAATATTTTACTATTAAGGCAAAATATGTAGTAAACGCAACAGGACCTTGGGTAGACAATTTACGTCAGAAAAATCATTCTAAAACCGGTAAACGTTTGCACTTAACTAAAGGTGTACATTTAGTAGTTGCTCATGAGAAATTACCCGTAAAACAATCTGTTTATTTTGATGTGCCAGATGGTAGAATGATGTTTGCAATTCCGCGTGGAAAAGTTACCTACTTTGGTACAACAGATACTAATTATCAGCAAGATAAAGACAATGTAGAAACTAGTATGGTAGATGCTACCTATTTAATTTCTGCTGTAAATAACATGTTTCCAGACATTACTATTACTTTAGAAGACATACAATCTTCTTGGGCTGGTTTACGTCCGTTAATACATGAAGAAGGCAAATCTGCTTCAGAATTATCTAGAAAAGATGAAATTTTTGTTTCTGATACAGAATTAATTTCTATTGCCGGAGGTAAATTAACCGGTTATAGAAAAATGGCAGAACGTATTGTAGATTTGGTTGCCAAAAAATACGAACGAAGATTCGATAAAGAATTTGAAGACATTAAAACCAAAGAAATTATACTTTCTGGTGGTGCATTTGCAGATTCTAGCGAAGTAGAAAGTTATACAGATGCTATTTATAATAGAATTGCAGAAGTAGATTTTAATAGAAAAGACGCAGAATACTTAGTACATAATTACGGAAAACAAACAGATATTATTTTACAAAAATTTGATGATTTAATGCATGATAATATGCAAGAAAAAATGCTGAAAGCAGAGGTTTGGTTTTCTATAAATTATGAAATGACTTGCACACCTACAGATTTTTTTATGCGTAGAACTGGCCGTTTATTTTTTGATAAACCTAGTGTAGATATGTATAAAGAATATGTAATACAACTATTTGAAAATCAGTTTTCTTGGAATAAATTAACTACAGAAAAAAATAGACAAGAATTAGAAGAAAAATTAACATCTGTTGTAACATTCAATTAAAAAATAATATATATTTGTATAGATAATTTTAATACTTAAGGCTTATGAAAATATAGTTCGATTTACTTCAACAAAAAGCAGGTTCTTTTAGGAAAAAGGGCAGCTACTATATTTATTAAAAAATAAACCTTAAAATTAAAAATTATGAAAACATTATACAGTGTAGCACTTGTGCTATTTATTTCTGCATCTCTTTCTTTTACTTCAAAATCTATAATAAAAGAAAATACATTAACAGCAACTTTTATAGAAGTTACAGAAGACGATTTCTTTAAATTTATAGATACTGATAAAAAAGAAATTCTTTTTTACGACGTTAATGAAGAAATAGAAATTAGTTTATATGATGATGACAATCTAAACAAAACATTCTCTATTACTTGGGTAGAAAAAGAAATAGAATTAACAGATGATGAAGGAGATTTAACAGGAGAAAAAAAGAAAGTAAAATCTATTACTGCACTTAAATTAGTAAAATAGATTTCTTATAAATTAAATGTAAAACCGTTTTCTGAAGTTCAGAAAACGGTTTTTTTATACCTTTTCTCGTAATAAACTCTTATAAGTCTTTCTAAGTTTATCTGGTGAAACGCCTAGTTTGTATTTTAAGAACACATAACCGTTTATTAGATTTACTTTTAACCAAGAGTTGGTTTCGTATTTTCTAGCGCTTACAGTAGCTTTAGATTGTATAATTACAAACGGAATATTTTGTTTTCTTACTCTATCAATCATTTCAAAATCTTCCATAATGCAAAATTTTTCATTAAAGCCACTTAACTTCTCAAAAGTATCTTTTGTAAAAAACTGACATTGATCTCCACCACCAGCAAATAAACCATCTTTAGTAGTAAATTTACTATTGAAATTTAAAAAAGCAGAATCTTTATCAAACTTATAAGCAAAAAAACCAGCTTTATTTCCTTTGGTAATTGCTTTTAAAATTTGTGTGTAAAAATCTTCTGGTAAGCATACATCTGCATGCAAAAACAGCAAAACATCTCCTTTAGCTTTTCTCGCGCCAAAATTCATTTGTGCAGCTCTTCCTTTTTTATCGCTTGTAAAATATGTAACTTTAGTGAAGTTTTTACAAACTTCTAAACTTGCATCTGAAGTTTCGGGTGAGTTAGAAACAATAATTTCTAAAGAAAATTTGTTAGATAAATTACATAAAAACGACAACCTCTTTAGAAGGTTCTCTTTCTCATTATAGACAGGAATTATAATACTTAATAACATACTTTAACTTACGTAAAATTATATGAAACAGTTTTTTCTAATACTATTTTTAGCCTCTGCATTTAATATAAATGCACAAGATAATATAAATTATAATGAAGTTTCTCAAGATTTATTACAAAATATAATGGATGGAAAGTCCTATAAAAAACAAGTAAAAATTTTAGAAGAAAGTACTTTAGAGGCTTTAGTAAACCAACTTAAAACAGACAAACAAAAAATTGCTTTTTGGGTAAATGTTTACAATTCTTTTATTCAAATTTCTTTAACAGAAAACCCTAAAGAATATGAAGATAGAGGTGCATATTTTAAAAAAGAACGTGTAAAAATAGCAGGAGAAACATTGTCTTTTGATGATATAGAACACGATATTTTAAGAAGATCTAGAATAAAATTAAGTTGGGGATACTTAAGAAAATATTTTAGACCAAAATGGGAACGTAAATTACGTGTTAAAGATATTGATTGGAGAATTCACTTTGCTTTAAACTGTGGTGCTAAAAGCTGCCCTCCTGTTGCAAAATATACTCCAGAAGATTTAGATATAGAATTTAATTTCATGACCACAGAATATCTAAAAGAGCAAACTACTTATAATAAAGAGACCAAAACAGCAACTTCTGTTTCTTTATTTTCTTGGTTTAGAGCAGATTTTGGTAGTTTGTGTGGCGCTAGAAAAATTTTAGCAGAATATAATATTACCCCAGAAAAACCTAAAAAGTTAGACTTTAATACTTATGATTGGACTTTAAGTTTAGGAAATTTTAGAAAAATTCCGAAGTAAAATTTTAGAAAAAAAATAATTAAATCCTTTAAGTTATATCTCTTAAAGGATTTTTTTTATGCCTCTTTTTCGTTTTCCTCTATTTCTTTAGTTAAGTCTAAATCTCGTAAAGTTGGGTTTACAACACCCATTGTTACTGTAGTAATTATTGTCATGGTTCCTCCAAAAACAACAGCAGCCACAGGACCAATTAACTTTGCCGCCAAACCACTTTCAAAAGCTCCTAACTCGTTAGAAGAGCCTACAAACATAGAATTTACAGAAGAAACTCTACCACGCATATCATCTGGTGTTTTTAATTGCAAAATTGTTTGTCTAATTACCATAGAAATTCCATCTGCTGCACCACTTATAAATAAGGCTAAAATACTTACCCAAAAGATAGAAGATAAACCAAAAGCAATAATACTTAATCCAAAAATAAATACAGATACTAACATTTTTTTACCTGTATTTTTGTTGATAGGAATATAGGTTGTTAAAAACATGGTAACAATACTTCCCATAGAAATAGAAGCATTTAAAATTCCAAAACCTTCTGGCCCAACCTTTAAAACATCTTGTGCAAATACAGATAAAATTGCTACAGTTCCACCAAATAAAACAGCAATCATATCTAAAGTTAAAACACCTAAAATGGCTTTATTTTTAAATACAAAACTAATTCCTGCTTTTAAACTTTCTTTCATTGGCTCGCCAATTTTTTTGTTTAAAATTGGTTTCTTTTTAATTAAAAAAGTAAAAATTAAAGATAATATTACCAAGATAAAAACAAGACATAATGTTTTATCTACCCCAATCCAACTTATTAAAAAACCAGCTGATAATGCTCCTGAGACAGAAGCAGTTTTCCAGGTACTTGTGCTCCAAGTAGCTGCGTTATGATATATTTTTTTAGGAACTAATAATGCTACTAAAGAAAAAATTGTAGGGCCAAAGAATGAACGTAAAAAGCCACCAAAAAAGACCAACCCATAAATTGAATATAAAACTGTATTTGTAGACCAACCTGTAATTACACTTTCTGTTGTTAATAAAAACAACCCTAAACTAATTAAAGAAAAAGCTGCTGTACAAACTGCTAATAAATTTCTTTTTTCTTTTTGATCTACAATATGGCCTGCAAATAACGCCATAGAAAATGCTGGAATAATTTCCATTAAGCCAATAATACCTAAAGAAAGCGGATCTTTTGTAATAGAATATACTTGCCATTCTATTACAATAAATTGCATAGACCAACCAAAAACTAATAGAAATCTTACAAATAAAAAGATATTAAATTCCTTAATTCTTAATGCTGCATAAGGATCGTTGGTAGCCATTTTGTCTTATTTAAATTCTTGGTAAATCTACAAAACTTCAATAAGAAAGTATAACAAGATCTTCTTTCGTTTTAATAATTAGAAATAAAAAAAACCTAACCTTATTTATATTCGTATGTAGTTTGCTTGTAAACTAATAATATAATTAGAGCAACAAAAAAGTAGGGTAATTTAAAATAGAGTTGTCTTATTAATGAAGAATATAATTAAATATATAAAAATGAAGAACATTACATTATTAGCAGTATTGGTATTATTTGCCTTTAATATTAATGCCTTAAAAGCACAATCTACTGCAGAAAAACAAATTACAATAACTTATAAAGGTATGACTGTTTCAGACAATTTTAAGTTTGAAGATAGTAAAGGAAACTCAATTGTATTTCATGATGAAGATGAGTCTTTTGAAAGTAAACTTACACTTTGGGATGAAGGTTTAGTTGGTAAAAGATTTAAAGTTACTTATAAATGGGTAGATGTAATTCTTTTTGATGCTTCTGGTATTGAAACAGGTGAAACTATGAAAGTAAAAAGGATTTTTAACTACTCTTTGCAGTAGACAATATAATTTTGAATTAATTATTAAAACCAGCTTCGGCTGGTTTTTTTTATGAAAATATAAAACCACTTTACAAGTAATTAATTTTCTTTTAGAGTTAACAATATTTCTAGATGAGGTAATTAAAACTAGGTTATGGCTGTTTCTTTGTAGCAGATTTAGAAGTGAGATAATAATACTTCAATCTAAAAAACAAAAATTAAAACAATACAAATCATGAAAAAATTAATTACTCAAACAGCTTACATTTTATTTATCGCATTATTATCTTTAAACGCTCAAGAATCTAATGCACAAGATGTAACTAAAGAGAAAACATTAACAGCTACCTTTAAAGGTTTAAACGTAAGTGATAATTTTAAGTTTGAATTTAATGATGGTAAAGCAATCGTTTTTCATGATGAAGCTATTTCTTCTCCAAGTAAAATTAGTTTATTTGATGAAGGTTTAGTAGGTGAAAGCTTTACAGTTTCTTACAAATGGGTAGATGTAATGCTTTTTAATAATGGTATAGCTACAGGAGAAACTATGAAGGTTAAAAGAATTACCAACATAACACCTGCAAATAACCCTTACAAAAGAACAGATATTTTAGTTACTTCTAACGACCAGTAATAAAAACTATATAAAATAAAAAAGGGCTTAAAGTTATTAAACTTTAAGCCCTTTTTTTATTAACTCAACTTCATGTCCATTAAAATGGCAAAAGTTTGATTGATGTCGTGTTCTTTTACAACAATTGTCATTTCATTTGTAGTAGAAATTATTTCTTGAAGCGGTATATCTGCCCAAGCCAATTGCTTTAAAATAAAGTAATAAATACCAGATTGTTCTAAGTTTTCTTTTGGAAGTTTTATGGTAATAGAAGCTAATTCTAAAACATTAGAAATTAATGTTTCTTTCTCGAAAATATCATTTACAAAAGGCTGTAAATTTTTACTTGTAACAATATTTGTCTCAAAAATACCCTGAGATACAGTTAAAAAGTAATCTGAATCTTCTGAAGATTTAGTTAAAATCTTAGCTATTTCTTTTAATAAAGAAGGTGTGTTTTTAAACGTAAAATCACACAAATCAGACCTTACAATTACATCTCCTAAATCTAAAGCTAGTTTTTTTATGTTCTTTCTAATACGAAGTTCGCTGGCAGGAGAAAGCCTGTTAATAGCCATCATAACTGCACCAACTTTAACATCTTTCTTTAAAGCAGCAGAAACATCTGGTAAAATAATTCTTGCTAAAGAAGAAACATTTATCAATTTTTCATTTAACGCTTCTTCTATAAAAGGCGTTTTTCTAATAGTACTTTCTACAACTTCTTGTATTGTTTTCATCTAACTTGTTTAATAAAACATAATAATGTTCAAAATTAAACAATTAATCTAATTTATTAGTTAACTTTTTAAATTCTTTTTTTGCGTCTTTATTATTATATAAAACATTGTAAACAGCAGTAACAATTGGAGTATTTGCACCGTTTTCTTGTGTCATTTTAAATGCACTTTTAGTAGCATAATAACCTTCAGCAATCATACTCATTTCCATTTGTGCAGATTTTACTGTATATCCTTTACCAACCATGTTACCAAATTGTCTGTTTCTACTAAAAACAGAATAACCTGTTACCAATAAATCTCCTAAATAAGCAGAGTTGTTAATGTTACGTTTCATCTTATGAACTTTCTTAATAAAACGCTTCATTTCTCTAATTGCATTACTCATTAATACCGCCTGAAAATTATCTCCATAACCCAAACCATGAGCAATACCAGCTGCTACCGCATAAATATTTTTTAACATTGCTGCGTATTCTGTACCAATAATATCGTCAGAAATTTTAGTTTTTATGTACCAACTTTTTAAAGACTTACTCATTAATTTTGCATTCTCATCATTCTGACAAGCAATTGTTAAATAAGATAAACGCTCCATTGCAACCTCCTCTGCATGACAAGGCCCAGTAATAACACCAATACTATCATAAGGAATATTGTATTCTTTATGAAAATGTTCTCCTACAATTAAACCAGTTTCTGGTACAATACCTTTAATTGCAGAAAATATAATTTTATTATCTAAAGATGTATTTAACTTTTCTAATTCTGTTACTAAAAAAGCAGAAGGAATTGCAAAAATTAAGACGTCATAGTTTTCTACCATCTTATTAATATCGTTAGACAAATCTAACTGATGTGCGTAAACATCTGCAGATCTAAGATAATTAGGGTTATGATTGTTATTTTTTATATGTTCTATGGCCGATTTACTTCTCATGTACCAACCAACGGTTTCTAAATTTTCTGAAAGCATCTTCACAATTGCAGTTGCCCAACTTCCACCACCTAAAACCGCTATTTTTTTCTGATTATTCATAATTTAATAATTTTTATGCCCCAAAAGTAAGAAAATTACTATCTAATGAGGAATGCTAGTATGAATTATTATATTTGTAAGGCTTCAAACTTATTTATGAAAATACAAATCTCACTTTTTTCTTGTCTTTTTTTGTTGATGATTTCTTGCAAAATAAATCAACCTAAAAAAGAAAATATAATAAAAGTTGAAGAAAAAGGAAATGTTTCTATTCTTAATAAGCAATTTATTATTGAAGGTTTAAACAATATTTCTCATAAGGTTTGGTTGTATTTACCACCAAATTATTCAACTTCAAAAGAAAAATACCCCGTAATTTATATGCATGATGCGCAAAATTTATTTGACGCAAAAACTTCTTATGCAGGTGAATGGGAAGTAGATGAAACCTTAGATAAATTATATAATAAAACAGGTAAAGGTTTTATGGTAGTTGGTGTAGAAAACGGAGGAGAAAAAAGAATTGAAGAATACACACCTTGGAAAAACGAAAAATATGGTGGAGGAAAAGGAGCTATTTACGCAAATTTTCTAGTAAAAGAATTAAAACCATTTATAGATAAAAATTACAGAACAAAACCAACTGCAAAAAATACTGCAATTATAGGAAGTTCTTTAGGAGGTTTAATTTCTTTTTATACTGGTTTAAAATATCCTAAAGTTTTTGGTAAAATTGGAGCACTTTCTACTTCTTTTTGGTTTTCTAACAAAGTACAAGATTTTGCAAGTAAAAACGGACAACAAAAAAACACAAAACTCTATTTATTAATTGGCGATAAAGAAGGTGCTTCTATGGTACCAGACACAGAAAATATGGCAGAATTATTAATAGATCTTGGTTTTCCTTCAGAAAATTTAAAAACAAAAGTAGCTTTAAAAGGTACACATACAGAAACTTTTTGGAGAGCAGAATTCTTAGAAGTTATTACATTTTTATATAATATTTAAAATACATGAACGTACAAATTATAAACAAATCTAAACACGCAACACCAAATTACGAAACAGAAGGAGCTGCAGGAATGGATTTAAGAGCAAATATTGAAGAAGCTATAACATTAAAACCTCTAGAGAGAGCAATTGTTAAAACGGGCTTATTTATAGCTTTACCAATTGGTTTTGAAGCGCAAGTTAGACCAAGAAGTGGTTTGGCTGCTAAAAAAGGAATTACTGTTTTAAATTCTCCAGGAACTGTAGATGCAGATTATAGAGGAGAAATTGGTGTAATTTTAGTAAACCTTTCTAACAACAATTTTGTAATTAATGATGGTGAAAGAATTGCGCAATTAATAATTGCAAAACACGAGCGTGTAAATTGGCAAGAAGTTACTGTTTTAAGTGAAACAGAACGTGGTGCAGGAGGTTTTGGAAGTACAGGTGTTTAATTAGTATTCAATAAAAAAATTATGATTTTAGGAGTTTGCGAATGGTTAAGTACAAAAACACAGTTTACAGTAAAAAATATTAGAATATTATTTGTGTTATTAGTTTTATTTGGTGGTTTAGGTTTAGGAGCTTATCTAATTCTATGGCTAGTAAAAATATTATCTAAAGAGTAATTAATTATTATAATAATTTATAAACTTGACTCATCTTTTTTACCTCTTCGTGTAATAAACTATAAGGTAAAAAAGTATGAGAATAGTATATATAACCCAACTTCTTATAAAATTGAAAAGCTTGTGGTTGCGCATCCATTGCATCTAACCAAATAATTTTATACCCATTTTTACTAGCTTTGTTTTCTAACCAAGTAACTAGTTTTTTACCAATTCCTTTTCCTTGTGTTTTTTTATGCAAATAGATTCTGTGCAGTTTAACCTGTTTTTCTTCGGATAAACCTTCTAATTTTTCATTCCAAATAATTCTAAAATTACCAACAATTTCATTATTGAAAAAAATAAAATAATATTCTGTATTTTCTTCTAAAAGCTCTTTTAATATGTTTTCTTTAGAATATTGAGAGTTTATATAGAAATCTCCATTATCTGTCCAAAAGTGGCTATAAGCTAAAGGATAAACTACACTCATTAAATTATACAACTGTGTAGAGTCTTCTGCCTTTATACTTTTTAAAGATATGTTATCTGTTATATTAATCATTTTACAAACCTATATAAGTAATTTTTGTCTTGCAAAAGACAAGCACATATTACACAAGAAAGATTAGTTTGTTGTTTTTATAATTTAAAGAGCATAAAAAAACTGCTGTAGATTGATTACTTCTACAGCAGTTTATTAAAAATAATAGTTAGAACTTTTAAAACTTATTCTTGATTTTCAATAGCAACTTTGATTTTTCCTTCAAGTTCTTCAGCTAACTCAGGATTGTCTTTAATTAAGCCTTTAACAGCATCTCTACCTTGCCCTAATTTTGTTTCTCCGTAACTAAACCAAGAACCACTTTTCTTAACAATACCTAATTCTACACCAATATCTAAAATTTCACCAACTTTAGAAATACCTTGTCCATACATAATATCAAATTCTGCAATTTGAAAAGGCGGTGCAACTTTATTTTTAACAACTTTAACTTTAGTACTGTTTCCAATAACTCTGTCTCCGTCTTTAATTTGTGTTCTTCTTCTAATATCTAAACGTACAGAAGCGTAAAATTTTAATGCATTACCACCAGTTGTTGTTTCTGGGTTACCAAACATAACACCAATTTTTTCTCTTAACTGATTAATAAATATAACTGTACATTTTGTTTTAGAAATTGTACCTGTTAATTTACGTAATGCCTGAGACATTAAACGAGCATGTAAACCCATTTTAGAATCTCCCATTTCTCCTTCAATCTCAGATTTTGGAGTTAATGCAGCAACAGAATCAATTACAACAATATCAATTGCGCCAGAGCGAATTAAGTTTTCTGCAATTTCTAATGCTTGCTCACCATGATCTGGTTGAGAAATAATTAAATTATCTATATCTACTCCTAAGTTTTCTGCGTAAAATTTATCGAATGCATGTTCTGCATCAATAAATGCTGCAATTCCACCAGCTTTTTGTGCTTCTGCAATTGCGTGTAAAGTTAATGTTGTCTTACCAGAAGATTCTGGTCCGTAAATTTCAATAACTCTTCCTCTTGGGTAACCACCAACGCCTAAAGCTAAATCTAGACCTAAAGAACCAGATGAAATTGCATCTATATCCTCAGTAACTACATCTCCTAACTTCATTACAGAACCTTTACCATAAGTCTTATCTAGCTTATCTAGAGTAAGTTGAAGTGCTTTAAGTTTTGCTGCTTTTTCTTTATCTGCCGCCATAAATCTTGCTTTTTTTATTTTTGAATAAGTGCCACAAGTTACGAAAATCTGAGATTAATTTCCTAAAAAATAACATTCAAATTTATAGTATTTTTACAAAAAGTTTAAGATTAATGAGTTCTACAGTATTTTTAAAAAATAAAGATTGCAAAGTATCTATTGAAAAAGGAGAATTAATAAGTTTTCTAAAAAACAATAAAGAATATATTCATCAAAAAGGAAGTAAAGGTTGGAGAAAATCTGATGATGAAATGTTTCCTGTTATTGGACCAACTTCTGAAAATAATTACAGAATGCACACCAAAAAAGGAGACGCAATACAAGACCAACATGGTTTGTTACGTGAGTTAGAATATAATTTAATTTCTTCTAATGAAAACAGTGCAAAATTCGTAAAAGAGTATAAAAAAAATACTCAGATAACAAACAGTAAATTTCCTTTAAAATCTACAGAAAAAAATCTTTTTTGGCCTTT
>CAXBIR010000057.1:0-20292 GCA_963975825.1 uncultured Polaribacter sp. | reverse complement strand
CAATGTAAGTGGAGAATATGCAATGGTAAAAGCAGCTGCAGAAAAAGGTTGGATAGATGGTGAAAGAGTTATGATGGAAAGTTTACTGTCTATGAAAAGAGCAGGAGCAGATATTATTATTACCTATTTTGCGAAAGAAGCAGCTAAAGTTTTATTGAAGAAATAAATGTATAGGATAGTCAAGTAATCTCTTAATTAATAAGTAGACTCTTTTAGAGTATTGGAGTTGACAAAAAACTAAAGAAATGAAATTCAAAAAATCAGAAAAATTATATAAAAAAGGCTTAAAAAACCTTGTTGGAGCAGTAAATTCTCCAGTAAGAGCCTTTTCTTCAGTTGGTGGAAATCCTTTGTTTATTAAAAAAGCAAAAGGAACAAAAATTACAGATGTAGATAATAATGAATATGTAGATTTAGTACTTTCTTACGGACCAATGATTTTAGGTCACAGACATAAAAAAGTACAAAAGGGAGTAGATAAAGCTTTAAAAAATGGCTATTCTTTTGGAGCATCAACAGAAGCTGAAATTAAACTTGCAAAAATAGTTTGTGATGCTTTTCCAGGAATGGATAAAGTACGTTTTGTAAACTCTGGAACGGAAGCCGTTTTAAGTGCTGTACGTTTAGCAAGAGCATTTACAGGAAAAGATAAAATTATTAAGTTTTCTGGTTGTTATCATGGGCATCAAGATTCTTTATTGGTTGCAGCTGGTTCTGGTTTGGCTACATTAAGTTTACCTGGTTCTAAAGGTGTGCCAGAAGGAGCAGTGAAAAACACTTTAATAGCAGAATACAATAATTTAGAAAGTGTAAAAGCCCACTTCGAAAAGCATAATGATATTGCAGGAGTAATTATTGAGCCAATTTGTGGTAATATGGGAGTTGCGATTCCTCAAAACGGATTTTTAGTAGAGCTTAAAAAATATTTAGAATCAAAAAATGCCTTGTTAATTGCAGATGAGGTAATGACAGGTTTTCGCTCTAAATTTGGTGGTGCGCAAGAATTATTAGGTGTTACTGCAGATATTACGTGTTTAGGTAAGGTAATTGGAGGAGGTTTTCCTGTTGGAGCTTATGGAGCAAGAGAAGAAATTATGCAAGAAGTTGCACCTTTAGGAGGCATGTATCAAGCAGGAACGTTAAGTGGAAACCCAATTGCAATGGCAGGAGGTATAGCTACTTTAACAGAATTAAAAAAACAAAATCCTTATAATAAGTTTGAGGAAATAGGTAGTATTTTAGAAGTTATTTTATTAGAAACTGCAAAAAAATACAATGTAGATTTAGTAGTAAATAGATTTGGATCTATGCTAAATCCGTTTTTTACAAACGTAGAAGTTACAAACTTTGAGCATGCACAAACTTCAGATACAGAAAAGTTTGCTGTTTTCTTTTGGGAAATGATAAAAAATGGAGTTTTCTTGCCTCCAAGTCAGTTTGAAGCATGGTTTTTATCATCTGCTTTATCAGATAAAGATATTAAAAAAATAGCAGAAGCAACTGACAAAGCCATGTTAGCAGTTTCTAAAATGTAAATAAATAAACCGTCTTAAAGAAGAAGTATAAAATTTAATTTCTTGTTTACAAACAGATTATATAAATTATAATTCTTTAAAAAAGGCGTAGAACAATTATGATAAAAAACGATTTATTTTTAAGAGCATTAAAAGGAGAAACTGTAGATAGACCGCCAGTTTGGATGATGCGTCAAGCAGGAAGATATTTGCCAGAATTTCAAGAAATAAAAAAGAAGTACGATTTCTTTACACGTTGTCAAACTCCAGAGTTAGCTTCAGAAATTACAGTTCAGCCAATTAGAAGATATGGTATGGATGCTGCAATTTTGTTTTCAGATATTTTGGTAATTCCACAAGCAATGAATATTGAAGTGCAAATGAAACCAGATTTTGGTCCATATTTGCCTAATCCAATTCGTAATCAAAAAGATTTAGATCGTGTAATTGTACCCGATGTTAATGAGGCTTTAGGTTATGTAATGGACGCTATTAAAGCCACTAAAGAAAAACTAAATGATGAAGTTCCTTTAATTGGTTTTGCTGGTTCACCTTGGACAATTTTATGCTATTGTGTACAAGGTCAGGGGTCTAAAAACTTCGATAAAGCAAAAGAATTATGCTTTACAAATCCTATAGTTGCACATTCATTATTACAAAAAATAACAGACACAACAATTGCTTATTTAAAAGCAAAAGTTGAAGCAGGTGTTAATGCTGTGCAGGTTTTCGATTCTTGGGGAGGTATGTTGTCTCCAGTAGATTATCAAGAATTTTCATGGCAATATATTCAACAAATTATAGATGCTTTAAAAGACGAAATTCCAGTAATTGCATTTGGTAAAGGTTGTTGGTTTGCATTAAATGATATGGCTAAATCTGGTGCATCTGCGTTGGGTGTAGATTGGACTTGTTCTGCAAGAAATGCACGTTATTTATCTGGCGGAAAAATTACATTACAAGGTAATTTCGATCCTTCTAGGTTATTATCTCCACCTGCAGAAATTAAGAAAATGGTTCACCAAATGATTAATGAATTTGGTAAAGACAGATATATTGTAAATCTTGGACATGGTATTTTGCCGAACATTCCGTTAGAAAATGCAAAAGCGTTTGTAGACGCAGTAAAAGAATATAAAGCAAATTAAAAAATGCCACATTTTATTTTAGATTGTTCAGAAAACATTTTAGAATTACAAGAACCAAGAAAAGTTTTAGAAGCAGTTTTCGAAACTGCCTTTTCTACAGGTTTATTCGATAGAGATGATATTAAAGTACGTTTAAACCCGTTTAAACACTCTTTAGTACAAAGTGCAGAAGCAGATTTTATTCATGTTTTTGGTAATATTATGGAGGGAAGAACAGCGGAACAAAAGTCAGATCTTTCTTACGCAATTGTAGCAACTTTAACTACATTGTTTCCTAAAGTACCAATTATTTCTATGAATATAAGAGATTTTGAAGCAAACACATATTGCAATAAATCTATGATTTAAGTACATAATATGGGCGTTACTTTATGCTGAAGAAAAATCAGCATAAAGTCGCGCTTTTCATTATATCTTTTTGCAGAAAAAGCAAAAAGGATGTCATTTCAATCGCTAACGCAAACCAACGCTAATGATTAAAAGTATACTTTCAGGAATAACAGCATATTCAGGTGTTTTTGGTTTAATATCTAAACTAAAACTCTGGAAATACTTTGCAGTTCCGGTATTAATTAGCATTCTAACAGCAACTATTATTGGTTTTACAGCTTATGGATTATCTGATAATATTGGTGCTTTTTTAGCTAAAATCTGGCTTTGGGATTGGGGTAAAGAAACTGTAACTACAATTACATCAATTATTGGTGGTATTTTTGTTTTAGTAATTGGTTTAATATTATACAAACATATTGTGTTGGCATTATCAGCACCATTTATGAGTCCTGTTTCAGAGAAAATAGAAATTCATTTAAATGGTAATTTAAAACACAATCACAGAAAAACATCTTTTAAAGAACAACTTTGGAGAGGAATTAGAATTAATATTAGAAATTTAGGAAAAGAATTACTAATTACAATTCCTATTCTGCTATTAAAATTTATTCCGGTAGTTAATATATTTTCTACTATTCTATTATTTTTAGTTCAAGCATATTATGCAGGTTTTGGAAATATAGATTATACTTTAGAAAGACATTTAAACTATAAAGAAAGTATCAATTTTGTTGGCAAAAACAAAGGTGTTTCTATAGGAAACGGAATCGTTTTTATGTTATGTTTGTTAATTCCTGTACTAGGAATTATAATCGTTTTGCCACTATCTGTAACAGCTGCATCTTTAAAAACAGTAGCCTTATTAAATAAAGAAAATGAAAGAGCAATTTTATAAATACATAGAAAACCTTCAAAATACAATTACTTCTAAGTTAGAAGAAGTAGATGGAGTTGCAAAGTTTCAAGAAGATATCTGGAAGAGAGAAGAAGGTGGAGGAGGTAGAACTCGTGTGATTGAAAACGGAGCTATTTTTGAAAAAGGTGGTGTAAATATTTCTAAAGTTTTTGGTGAATTGCCAGAAGCACTTAGAAAGCAATTTAAAGTAAAAGAAGGAAATTTCTTTGCTTGTGGCTTAAGTTTAGTTTTACATCCTATAAATCCTTTTATACCAACTGTACATGCTAATTGGCGTTATTTTGAAATGTATGATGAAGCTGGTAATATTGTTACACAATGGTTTGGTGGAGGTCAAGATTTAACACCTTATTATTTATTTGATGAAGATGCAATACATTTTCATCAAACTTGTAAAACAGCTTGCGATAAGCATAACCCAGAATTTTATCCGAAGTTTAAGAAAGTGTGTGATGAATATTTCTGGAATGCTCATAGAAATGAAGCACGTGGTATTGGAGGTTTGTTCTTCGATTATCAAAAAGAAACAGAAGAATTTTCTATTGAAGATAGATTTAACTTTGTAACTGAAATTGGTGATAGTTTCTTAAAAAGTTATGTTCCTATTGTAGAGAAAAGAAAACAACTTAATTTTACAAGAGCGCAAAAAGATTGGCAAGAAATTAGAAGAGGACGTTATGTAGAATTTAATTTAGTGCATGACAGAGGTACTTTATTTGGCTTAAAAACTAACGGAAGAATAGAAAGTATCTTAATGAGTTTGCCACCAATTGTACAATGGAAATATAATCATAAACCAGACAAAGGTTCTGAAGAGGCTAGACTAATAAATATTTTAGAAAATCCTAGAAATTGGGTTTAAAAGAAATATACAAAAAGGCAAAACGAATCGTTTTGTCTTTTTTATTTTAATAGAAAAGTTATGTACCTAGACTTTTTAGACAATATTAAATCTACATTTTGTATTAAATTTTTGAATTAATTTATTGTATTTTGCTACTGTTTATATAAAATAATGGTATTTCTCATTTTTTAAAGTTTCAATTTTTTTGATGAAAAAGAAAATATATTACAGCTTTTTAGTTTCCTTTTTATTTTTTATTGCTTTAAAAACCAATGCTCAGAATTTAGATTCTATCTTCATTTCTAAAAAAGAAATTTTAAAATCTATTGAAACTGTTGAAAAGAAATATCAATTTTTGTACGAATGTGGGCAGTATTTTTACTCTAAAAATGTAAAAAATTCAGAATACTTCTATAGAGAAGCTTTGTTGTTGTGTGAAGGACAAAATAATGCTATGGAAGCAAAAGTTCTATTAAAACTAGGTTTTATAGAGAAGAATAAAGGCAATTTAACTACAAGTCTTAGGTATTTTAATAAAGCAAAAGATATATTTAAAAATATTAAAGATTCTGAAAATTTTGCTTCAATTCATTTTGATATAGGATATGTGTATCGTTATAAAAATCAAAAAGAAAAAGAGTTAGAGTTTTACCAAAAAGGTTTTGAATTAAGTAGAACAGAAGATGAAGTTCTTTTAGGTAAAGGCTATTTACATCTTGGAAATTACCATACAAGACAACAACAATTAGATTCTTCTCTTTATTATTATGACAAAGCTTTAGAGGTATTTAAAAGAAATAATAAAGATGATAGAGTTTATAATGTTTATAATAATGTTTCTAATACTTATTACAAACAAGGTAAATATAATAAGGTTATAGATGTAAGATTGTTAGTTTTAGAACATGCAAAAAAAGAGAAAAATAAACTGCTAATAACCGTTAATTACCATAATATAGCAGCTTCTTATATTAAATTAGGTGAATATAATAAAGCTTTAAGATATCTTGACTCTGCAATTATAGTAGCAAAAGAAAATAATTTTAAACTAAGGTTATCAAAATCATATAGCTCTCTAGCCAAGTTAAATTATAGGCTTAAAGATTATAAGAAATCATATAGATATTATGAGAAACATAAAGTTTACTCAGATTCTATCTTTCAATCACAACTATCTAATACTATAGAAGAAGCAGAAATTCAGAATAAGCTAAAAATTGAGAAGAAAAATTTACAAATAATAAATCAAAAACAAGCTTCAGATAAAAAGTTCTACTTAACTTTAATAGCTGTTTTTCTAATATTAAGTATTCCAATTGTAATTCTATTTTATAGAAATTCTGTAAACAAAAATAAAATAATAAAAGCAAACTTAGAAAAGGAGAAAATAAAAAAAGAAGTTCTATTACAGAAGTTTAAAAAGTCTGAAGTAGAAGTGAAAAATTTAGTTGCAGATAACTCAATGAGGTTAGAGTTTTTAAAACAACTTCTGGCACAACTTAAAGATCAAAGAAAGTTGGAAAAGTCTTTAGAGGTGAAGAATTACATTAAAGATTTATCTTTCAAAATTCAACAACAAATAGCAACAGAAAGCCAGTTAACCGAATTAAAAAATAAAATTAATTCTATTAACGATGGTTTTGACAATATGTTAATTACTACTTTTAAAGACCTTACTAAAACGGAAAGAGAAGTTTGTGCTTTGTTAAGGTTGGATTTATCTGTTAAGGAAATAGCATCTATTAGAAACTCAACTTCAGATGCAATAAAAGTAACTAGATATAGAATTAGAAAAAAAATGAACATTCCAAAAAGTCAGAAATTAGAAATATTTATTCAAAATTTAGTAGTGTAATTATTTTCTTAGAAGTACTGTAAGGTAATTTTATTTAGTATTTGAATACTTTAATTTTTATGTTCTAATGTTGGTTTGTCATACTTTGTTACCTTTTGTTACTTTCTAATATATTTTATTACTTTTTGTTACTTTCTTTCCTTTTTAGTTTAAAACACAACATTTATATTTGAAAAAGGTTTTAAGTTAATGATTTTCCCCAACTTAATATCCCCCAATTTTTTTAAGATTAAGGATAAAAAGTAGCTTTTTTTAAGCTGCTTTTTTTATTAAAAACATTCTTCTTTAGGTTTTACCTTAACCAATAACTTCATTTTTAAATTTATTCTATTAAGCATATTTTTTTAAAATTATTCATAAATACTGAATTAGAGTTTAAGGTGAGTTAATGTAATTTCTAATTAACGTTAATCGAAAGTTAACGGTTTTCAATTCTTTTTTTAGACATTTTCGTAGATACATTTGTCTCATAATAATTAAAAAATAACATTATGAAACACATTATTTTAGTAACTCTTATTAGTCTTTTTACTATTGATAGTCTATTCTCACAGGTTACTCCAAAACCACCAAAAACTCCAGAAATTACTTCAACAACAAAAAGCAGTTCGTATTCTTTTTCTTTTGATACAGATAATAAAGAAGAGAACTCGTCAGTATCAATAAAAAGAAATAATAATATTTACAAGCTGTCAGCAAGGTTTAATGAAAGTAAAACTTGTGCTATTAAAAAAATGTTAGTAGATAAATTAGGTAATTCTAATCTTAAAGTCTCTGGAGACACCTATATATGGACTAAGATTAAAAATGGAAATAAATTATACCATTGTAAATTAACAGAAGATATATTAAAGATATATGTAGATAAAGAGTTTTTAAATTCTAAAACTATTAAAATAATGAATACTTTGGGAGATGAGGTTAAAGATCTAATTTCTGGATCTGATTCTAAAGAACACACAAAAAGAATAGCAGAAAGAGAATTAATTACTGCAGAAAAGGAATTAGTAAGAGCTAAAATTGAATTAGAAAAAGTAAGAAGAAGATTAATTAAAAACAACTAATTTGTTGTCAAATATTTAAAAATAAAGCTAAAAACTGAGTTATATTAAATATAATTCAGTTTTATTTTTTTTTATTGTGAATAGTTTAAAAAATATTTTTTATTAATTACAATTTTCAATTGCTTTTTTTGATGTAAAATGAATGAATTTTAGTACTTTTGCAATCTCTAAAATCAGATAGAAATGGCAAGATTTGAATTGAAATTACCTAAAATGGGGGAAAGTGTTGCAGAGGCAACTATAACTTCTTGGTTAAAAGAAGTTGGAGATACCATTGAATTAGATGAAGCTGTAGTAGAAATTGCTACAGATAAAGTAGATTCTGAAGTACCATCTGAAGTAGAAGGAACTTTAGTAGAAATATTATATCAAAAAGACGACGTTGTGGCTGTTGGTGAAACAATTGCAATTATAGAAATAGAAGGTGAGGGTTCTGAAACTAAAAAAACAGAAACAACAAGTTCTACAGAAGAAAAGCAAGTTGCAGAAGTAGAAAAAACAATAGAAAAAGCTGCTGATGTAGTTGCTACTCCAATAGCAAAAACTTCTGAATCAGGTAAATTTTATTCACCTTTGGTTAGAAATATAGCCCAAACAGAAGGGGTTTCTATGGAAGAATTAGAAGCAATTTCTGGTTCTGGTAAAGATAACAGAGTTACTAAAGAAGATATTTTAGCTTATATAGAAAGTGGTAAAAAAGCTCCAAAAACTACAACTAAAGTAGTTGAAGAAAAAGTTTCTAAACCTGTTCAAAAAGAAATACAAAAAGCAGCTCCTGTTTCTGTAAATGGTGAAGATGAAGTAATTGAAATGACTAGAATGGGGAAATTAATCTCTAAACATATGGTTAATTCGGTACAAACTTCTGCTCACGTTCAATCTTTTATAGAAATAGATGTTACAAATATTGTAAAATGGAGAACTAAAGTTAAAGATGGTTTCTTTAAAAGAGAAGGAGAAAAGTTAACTTTTACGCCAATTTTAATGCACGCTGTTGCATCTACAATAAAAAAATATCCATTAATTAATATTGCTATTGATGGCGATAATATCATTAAAAAGAAAAATATTAATTTAGGTATGGCTGCAGCTTTACCTGATGGGAATTTAATTGTACCTGTAATTAAAAATGCAGATCAGTTAAATTTGGTCGGTATGACAAAATCTGTGAATGATTTGGCTAATAGAGCAAGAAATAATGCTTTAAAACCAGATGAAATTCAAGGAGGAACTTATACTGTAACTAATGTTGGTAGTTTTGGTTCTGTAATGGGAACACCAATTATTAACCAACCACAAGTTGCTATTTTAGCTTTAGGGGCTATTAGAAAAGTACCTGCAGTTATAGAAACACCCGAAGGAGATTTTATTGGAATTAGACAGAAAATGTTTGTTTCTCATTCTTATGATCACAGAGTTGTAAATGGCGCTTTAGGTGGAATGTTTATCAAAACTTTAAAAGAAATTTTAGAATCTTGGGATATGAATCAAGACTTTTAAAATAAAATTATACTTTAAAAAAAAACGCTTGGAAAATATCCAAGCGTTTTTTTATTGCTTTTTACTAAATAACCACCAATTCATATCTCTAGTTATTTCATAACCTAATTTTTCATAAAGAGGAATGGCATCATATCCTTTATTTGTGTGTAAAATAGGAAGCTTTCCTTCTTTTAGAATTTCTTTTGTTACATAAACAATTAATTGTCCTGCATATCCTCTTCTTGTATAATTTGGGTGTGTTACTACAGAACTTAACTCAACAAAGTCATCTGTTTGCATTCTTTGTCCTGTTATAGAAACCAATTTATCGTCTTTAAAAATACCATAAAACTTCCCCATTTTAAAGCCTTTTTTTTGATAAAAACCAGGCATAACTAACCAAATTAATTCGTAAACCTCATCAATAAAGTCTTCTGTTAATAAAACAATCTCTTCCTTAATTTCTAGATCTTTGTGTTTTTTTAAGACCATTTGGCAACCATTAATTTTTTTTTCCAAAAAAATATTATTTGTATCTATTTTAGGAGTTTGTTTTTCAGAGACTAAAAAAAATCTATCTGCAATTTCAGCATATTTATTTAATGCTTCAGCCGTTTTATTTTCATCAAAAAAAGCACCAAATATACATACGTCTGGTTTATAAAACTGAACACCATTATATTCGATAATAAATTTATTATGAGTTTCGTTTAATGAATACCAAACTGGGTTCTTTAGTTTATTTTCTATATCTATCATCAGTATAAATATAAAAAAAAGCTTGTAATTTCAGCATCTTTGTAATCAGCAAAATATTATATTCGTAATTCATTAAAAATTAATTTTAAACTTAAACAAAAAAAATGAAAAAATTGTTATTCTTATTTGTGTTAGCAACTACTATTAATGTTTCTGCACAAGAATCTGTATTATTAAGAGTTAATTACAAAAAAGGTGATGCTTATTTAGTAAAGATAGATCAATCTAAAAAAATGGGTGCTCAAGGTGGTGTAGATATGAAGATGTCTATGGATATGAATGTAACAAATGTAATGGGTGATACTGTTTCAACTTCAACTAAAATAAAGTCAATAGACATGAACATGCTTCAAGGTGGTATGGTGATGAGTTATAATTCTTCGATGAAGGATGACGAGTTAGATGACATGGGTAAAATGATGAAACAACAGTTTGCCCCAATGATGAAGGCTACAATATTATCTAAAATTTCTACACAAGCAGAAATTTTAGAAACTAAAATAGAACCTTCTACACCAGCTATGGAGCAATTTACGAAGCAATCTAAAGGAGTTGCATTTCCTAAAGAAAAAGTTTCTGTTGGTAGTTCTTGGTCTGATGAAACTAATGAACAAGGAATGAATGTTAAAACTAAATATACTGTTTCTAAAATTGAAGGAGGTAGGGTTTATATAGATATTACTGGTTCTGTTACAGGTATTGGCACAGGAGACGTTAAAGGAAATCTAGTGGTTGATATTAAAACTGGTTTACAAGAAACTGTAAGTATTGCAATGGTTTTGAGTGCTAATGGAAGTGAAATTAATATTTCTACTAAAAGTACAACTACTAAAATATAGTTTACTGTTTAGTTATTATAAATAAAAAAGCCTTGAGAAATTCTCAAGGCTTTTTTTATAAATATAAACTTATTTACTATGCTAACATAGTAACTGGGTTTTCTATAAAAGTCTTTAGTGTTTGTAAAAACTGAGCTCCAACAGCGCCATCTACAGTTCTGTGATCGCAAGTTAAAGTTAACTTCATTGTATTACCAACAACTATTTGTCCGTTTTTAACAACTGGTTTTTCAACAATTGCACCAACAGATAAAATAGCAGAATTAGGTTGGTTAATTATAGAGGTAAAGTTTTCTATACCAAACATACCTAGATTAGAAACTGTAAACGTACTACCTTGCATTTCTGCAGGAGCTAATTTTTTGTTTCTTGCTTTACCAGCTAAATCTCTAACACCAGAACCAATTTGAGTTAAACTTAATTGATTTGTGTGTTTAATAACAGGTACTAATAAGCCATCATCTACTGCAACTGCTACGCCTACATGAATATGACTGTGATAAACAGTGTTAGCGTCTGTCCAAGATGTATTAACTTGTGGATGTTTTTGTAAAGCCATAGCACAAGCTTTAACAACCATATCGTTAAAAGATACTTTTGTATCTGGAATTGCGTTTATAATTTTTCTAGAAGCCATTGCATTGTCCATGTCAACTTCAATATTTAAACTGAAGTCTGGTGCTGTAAATTTAGAGTTACCTAAAGATTTTGCAATTGCTTTACGCATCTGAGAATTCTTTACTTCTTCAGATTTTTCTTCACCAATAGCAATTGAATTAGCTGTTGAAGTAGAAGTAGTACTTGATGTAGAAATATCATTTTTAGCAGAAGGAGTGTAGTTTTCTACATCTTTCTTTATAATTCTTCCGTTTTCACCAGATCCATTTACATCTGCTAAATTAATTCCTTTATCAGAAGCAATTTTCTTAGCTAAAGGAGAAGCAAAGATTCGTCCGTTAGAAGTATTGTTATTTGTTGTAGGTTTAGAATCTTCAGCTTTAGTAACTGTTTTCTCAACCTTAGTTTCTGTTTTAGTTTCTGAATTTGAATTACTAGTTTTCTCAATAGAAGTAGAACCACCATTTTCTACAATAGCAGAAACGTCTGTACCTGCAGGACCAATAATAGTTAATAAACTATCTACTGGTGCTGTTTCTCCTTCTTGAACCCCAATGTAAAGAATTGTTCCTTCATAAAAACATTCAAATTCCATTGTTGCTTTATCTGTTTCAATTTCAGCCAACATGTCTCCTTCTTCAACTTTATCGCCAACCTTTTTTAACCATGTTGCCACAGTACCATCAGTCATTGTATCGCTTAAACGAGGCATAGTAATTACTTCAACTCCCTCAGGAATTGCAGCAGATTCTTTAGAACTTGCTTCAGTAGTAGCTTCTTTTTCTTCAGATTTTTCTTCTACTTCTTTAGTCGCTGATTTCTCTTCAGTATTACCATTTAAAATTGCAGAAATATCTTCACCTTCTTCACCAATAATAGCAAGTAAAACATCTACAGGAGAAGTTTCACCTTCTTGAATTCCTATGTGTAATAGAGTTCCTTCATAGAAAGATTCAAACTCCATTGTTGCTTTATCGGTTTCAATTTCCGCTAAGATATCACCTTCTTCAACTTTATCTCCAACACTTTTTAACCATTTTGCCACAACACCTTCTTCCATGGTGTCACTTAATCTGGGCATGTTTATAATTGTAGCCATATCTTAACTTATAAAAGGATAATCTTCTTGTTCATATACCATGTCATACATTTGCTGAGTTTCTGGATAAGGAGACTCTTCAGCAAATTTTTCACATTCATTTACCTTAGCTTTTACCTCTTTATCTATTGCAGCAATTTCTTCTGCAGTAGCATATTCTTTTTCTTTGATAACATCTAAGATTTGTGTAATAGGATCTATTTTTTTGTACTCTTCTACTTCATCTTTAGTTCTGTAGTGTTGTGCATCAGACATAGAGTGACCTCTATATCTATAAGTTTTCATCTCTAAAAATGTAGGTCCATCACCACGTCTAGCTCTTTGTATAGCTTCATCTACAGCTTCTGCAACCTTAATAGGATTCATAGCATCTACTGGTCCACAAGGCATTTCGTAACCTAAACCAAGTTTCCAAATATCTGTATGGTTTGCTGTTCTTTCTACAGAAGTACCCATTGCATAACCATTGTTTTCAACAATAAAAATTACTGGTAATTTCCATAACATAGCCATGTTAAAAGCTTCGTGTAAAGAACCCTGTCTAGCAGCACCGTCACCAAAACAAGTTAAAGTTACAGCATCACTACCTTTGTATTTGTCTCCAAAAGCAATTCCTGCTCCTAAAGGTATCTGACCACCAACAATACCATGACCACCATAAAAACCAAACTCTTTAGAAAAAATATGCATAGAACCACCCATTCCTTTAGATGTTCCAGTTACTTTTCCGTACAATTCTGCCATCACTTTTTTAGGATCTTCTCCCATACCAATTGGTTGTACGTGATTTCTGTAGGCAGTAATCATTTTATCTTTAGACAAGTCCATTGCGTGCAATGCACCTGCTAAAATAGCCTCTTGACCATTATATAAATGTAAGAAACCTCTTACTTTTTGTTGAATATAAACTGAAGCTAACTTGTCTTCGAATTTACGCCAGAAAAGCATGTCTTTATACCAGTCTAAGTAAGTTTGTTTGGTGATTTTTTTCATTCTAGTGATAATTGTTTGTTGAGATTACCTGATTTAAATTATAATAATCGAAATACAAAAATAACTGTTTTATGTAGAATAAAAAAACCTCATTTTATAGATTTAACTCAATCGATTTCGTTGACTGTTTATTTGTCTTTTGCAATGACTAGAGTTGCCTTTGCATCAGTAGCTAAATTCCATTCATTAGAAGATAGTAACATACCAGCATCATTATAAACTTTAAAGGCTGCAGTATTGGGGCCAGAAGTACCTTGGTTTAATGCTACAAAAGAAATTTTATTAATACCAACTTCTAATGGAATTGTAAAACTTTGATAACTTCTCTTTAAAACAATATTTGTAACCACAGGTATATTGTTAACCATAATGGTAACTCTATCTCCATCTGGATACTGAAAATCTCTACAAATAATATTTACACTTGCAGAATTTGTTCTAAAACTACCTAAGTCTTGGTCTATTACTGGGTAAATATATTGACCATTTATTTTTTTGAAAGCATTTAAAAATCGAGCCTCTCTAATTTGATTTTGAGAAAGAATACCTTTATTATTTAGTTTATCATCCTCTTGCTTCTTTTTTAATTTTTCTTGTTCATTATCAAAAGCTTTTTTAAAACCATCGTTTCCGTTTAATTCAATAGATTTTGGTTTTTTTATAGTCTTAGAATTGTTAAGAACTATTGCTTTTACTTTCCCTTTATTATTGGCTCCATTATTTTTATCTAACTGTGCAAAAAATGGTACTACTGATAAAAGGCAAATTAAAAAAGTGAAAATTTTTATTTTTTGTTTCATTTTAGAATAAGTTTCTAATTGTATAAAGCAAATATAATGCCGATTTGAAATTATGTTGTTTAGAATTCGTTAAAAATTAACTAATTAACCGGAAAATTAAAATATGTTTTTGGAAAAGGTTCATTTCTTAAAGTAAAATGCCACCATTCGTTCTTATATGGAATAAAGTTATTTTCTACCATAATATTACGTAATAACATTCTGTTTTCTTTTTGCACTTCTGATATGTTCTTATGAAATGGGTGAGATTTTATACCAAAGAAATCATAAGGACTTCCCATATCTAATTCTTTTTCTGTTTTTAAATCTACAATTGTTAGATCTACAGTACTTCCTCTAGAATGGCCAGATTTTGAGGCAATGTAACCTCTTTTAAATAATTCTGATTTTGGCACATTTGGATAATATTGCCTTTTCATTAAAGTGTCATTTAAAACTCTTGCCCATTTTACAAAATGATTAACTGCTTGTTGTGGCCTGTAAGCATCAAAAATTTTAAGACTTAATTCTTTTTTTAATAGTTTTTCTTGAATAAGTTTTAAAGTTCTAGCTGTTTCTTTACTTACAATTATGCAATTACTTTTATAGCCGTTTATAGGTTTTCCAATAAAGTTATTGTTAGAAAAATAACGCAATTCTACTTTAATTGTTGGTGCAATGTTTTCTAAATAAACAAAATTTTCGGGTAGTTTTTGAGAAGAAACCTGTAAACTATAAATTAAAATTATTAAAAAAAAAGATCTTTTCATGTTTCAAAAATACGCAAAAGAAATTTCTTATGATTTTTAATGTTTTTGTAATATTTAAATTAAATAATTGAGAATTTAATTTCGATCTAAAAAGTCTTGAAAAGAATTTTGAGTAATTGCTTTTCCTAGTGAATCTAGTTTATTGGCGTTAATACCCGTTTTAGTGATAGATTTATTACTAACATAATCGAATAAATAAGAACCATTTTTAGTAAATGTACCAAAACCCTTATTAAAAATGTAGTGTGCGTATTGTTCTTCTGAAGTATTAAAAATGTTTTTACTAAATTTAAAATCAGAATTATTTCCTTTTAATAAATCTAATAAAGTGTAAGGTAAATCTACTTGGCTAGCAATATTATCTACACTAATTCCTGTTTTATTTAACGCGCCACCCAACCATAACATTGGAATTTTAAATTTTTTAGGTGAATTAAATTCGCCTTTATGTTCTGGAGATCGATGCCCATGATCTGCTAAAATAATGATTAACGTATTTTTATACCAAGATTGTTTTTTTGCGTTTTCTACAAAATCTCCAATAACTTTATCTGTATAGGCATGTGCACTTCTAAACTTATTTTCTTCTGTGTCTTTTCCAAATTTATAATTACCAATAATCTCATATGGTTCATGACTGGTAAGTGTTAATGCAATTTTAAAGAAAGGTGTAATTTGCTCTTTTTCTAAATCATCAGAAAAACGTTTCATAAAAACATGATCATGTGCACCCCATTTAGAATTCCAATCTTTTTTATCAAAATCATTTCCATCAACAAAATCTGTTATTCCAGCATTTCGTAAATAGGTGTTCATATTTCCGAAATTTAAATCGCCACCATGATAAAAAGAGGTTTTGTAACCTAAATCAATCATTTTTTTAGGTAACATAGGTAAACTTCTAGTTTTATTTGGCATTTTCATTATGCTAACAGAAGGTTGAGGGTAATAACCACTTAAAATAGCTGGAATTCCTTTGTCTGTTCTGTCTCCGTTTGCGTAAAAATTGGTAAACAAAATCCCTTCTTTAGAAAGCCTATTTAGGTTTTCTGTAACAGTAGGTTCGCCTTCCAAAGAACCCACAACTTTTGCAGTTAAACTTTCCCAAATAATTAAAATTACATTTGGTTTAGCGGTATTTAGAATAGAATCTGTATTAGCTTTTAAAAGTTGATTTTTAGTTTTATTTATAATTTCTAGAGCATTTTCTTCACTATAAAATTTATACGGATTTTTGCCGTCAGATTTATGAGTTAAAGCATTAGAAAAATTCCAAATAAAATTAATAGCAGCATGATTTGCAAACATTTTATTAGAAAAATAGACATTACTTTGGTTTACTGGTATTGTTTGCAAACCACCTCTTAAAGGTATTATTAATGCAGCAGTAACTAATAAAAAAATTGGTACTTGTAGCTTGTTTTTAGTGTTTAAAGTCTTAATTTTTTTATTGATTATCTTCTTAAAAAATTTAATAAAAATAAAGGAAGTTAGAAACCAAAAGAGTAGACCAGAAATGAGTTGAAAAGTAGAGGTAGAGGCAAGCATTACCTCTGGCGTGTTAATATATGTTAGTAAAGTTGTGTCTAAACGAATACCCCAAGATTCATATAAACTAGCATCGATAATTAATAATAAAGAAACAAAAATTATTAAAAAGTAAGAGTACCATTTTATTAAACTTCCAATTTTTTTTGGATTGATAAAAATTGAAAAAAGTATTAATAAAAAAGGAATTATACTTAAATAAGCCGAAAAAGAAGCATCTAAACGTAAACCATATAAAAAGGTTTTTACAGAAGTGATAAAACCTAATTCTTGAGTTTTTTCAAAATAAAAAAGCAAGAAAAAAAGACGTGCAAAAACAAAATAGCCAATCCATAATAAAAAATAAGAAATATTAAATAGAAGTCTGTTTTTTAAGTTTTTCATAGAATTACTCGGTAACTTTTAAACGTGCCTTTGCTGTTATAGAAACATCAGAATAGTCTTTGTTTAAGTATTTTAAATAGCCCGTAATAGCAATCATTGCTGCGTTGTCTGTTGTAAATTCAAATTTAGGAACATAGGTTGTCCATCCAAAATGCTTTTCAGCCAAAGCTAAACGATTTCTAATTTCAGAATTTGCAGAAACTCCACCAGCAATTGCAATGTGTTTAATATTGGTTTGTTTTACTGCGTTTTTTAATTTTTCCATTAAAATTTCTACAATTGTATATTGTATAGAAGCACAAATGTCATTCAAGTTTTCTTCAATAAAATTAGGATTTATTCTTTGTTGCTTTTGAATAAAGTATAAAATTCCCGTTTTTAAACCACTAAAACTAAAGTCTAAATCGCCAACTTTTGGTTTTGTAAAAGGAAATGCTTTTGGATTTCCTAATTTAGCATATTTATCTATTAATGGGCCACCAGGATAAGGTAAACCTAAAATTTTTGCAGATTTATCAAAAGCTTCACCAACTGCATCATCTATAGTTTCACCTAAAATTTCCATTTTAAAATGATCTGTAATTTTTACAATTTGTGTATGACCACCACTTATAGTTAAACAAATAAAAGGAAAAGGCGGAATTTTACTGCCTTCATCTTCTATAAAATGCGCTAAAATATGAGCTTGCATATGGTTTACGTCTAATAAAGGAATTTCTAGACCTAAGGCTAAAGATTTTGCGAAAGAAGTACCAACTAATAAAGAACCCATTAAACCAGGACCTCTTGTAAAAGCAATTGCAGACAACTTTTCTTTACTAATATTTGCTTGCTCTAACGCTTGTTGTACTACTGGTACAATATTTTGTTGATGCGCTCTAGATGCTAATTCTGGTACAACACCACCATATTTTGAATGTACTTCTTGGTTGGCAACTACATTGCTTAATACTTTACCGTTGCAAATAACAGAAGCACTAGTATCGTCACAAGAAGATTCTATTCCTAAAATATAAACTGGTGTTTTCATGAATTAAATTAAAATATTATTCAGCAAAATTAAGTATAATTTTAAGTTGATTTTCCTTTTTTAAGAATAGAAATTTAATTCTTTGTTAAAATTGCACGTTCTTTGTAATATGTGGCAATATTTTTGATTACTTTTCTTTAAATACTGTGAACAATACTAAAACATTTCGTTATTAAAAACATTGGAAAGAAAATATTAAAATGGTTAGGGTATATTTTACTCTTTCTGCTACTAGTTAGTATTTTACTTTCTACCTCTTTTGTGCAAACAAAACTAGGTAAATATGCAACCAATACAATTAACGAAGATTTTGGTACAGATTTAAATATTGGCAAAGTTAACTTATCCTTTTTAGGAAATATAGAGCTAAAAGATGTTGAAATTAGAGATCATCATAAAGATACTTTAATATTTGTAAAAAAATTAAGTACCTCTTTACTAAGTGCAAAAAAAGCTTTAGATGGTCAGCTTTTATTTGATGCAATTACATTAGAAGATGCACATTACTACATGAAAACTTACAAAGGTGAAACAGATGATAATATGGCTGTTTTTATTGATAGTTTTAATAGTGACACACCAAAAGATTCTTTAGCACCTCCGTTTATTTTAAAAGCAACTAATGTTTATGTACAAAATTTAGATTTTAAGTTAATAAACGAAAATAATGAAACGCCTTTAAGTTTTTCTGCAACAAATATTGGAGGAAATGCACAAGATATGGCAATTGTTGGGTCAGACTTTTCTACAAATGCAAGGGGTTTATATTTTAAAACAAACCAAGGTTTACAAGTAACTAATTTAACCACTAATTATAAGTTTACTAAAACTGCCATGAATTTTGATAATACCAAGCTAGAAACAGAAAACTCTAGTGTTATTGGTAATATTCTTTTTACTTACAAAAGAGAAGATTTAACTAGTTTTAATGACAAGGTTAACATTATTGCAAATTTTGAAGAAAGCACTTTAAAAGTATTAGACTTAAAGAAATTTTACAAAGAATTAAATGGTAATGATGTAATTTCTTTTTCGGGGAATATGAAAGGAAGGTTAAATGATTTCGATTTAAATAACTTAAACCTTTCAACACAAAAAGGTATAAAATTAAACGGAGATTTGTCTTTTAAAAATGTTGTTAACTCTGAAAGAGGTTTTGTTTTTCTTGGAGATTTAAACAACTTAACAGCAACTTACAAAGAGCTTAAAAATATATTGCCTAATTTATTAGGGAAAAATTTGCCATCAGAATTTGAAAAATTAGGTCAGTTTAATATTAGAGGTAAAATAAATGTTACGCCTTCTAAAATGAAAGCTACTGTAAAGATGAATTCTTTAATTGGAGGCGTAATATCTGATTTAGAAATTAATAACATAGATGAAATTGATACAGCTTCTTATCTTGGAGATGTAGAACTTGTAAATTTTAATATTGGTATTTTTTTTAACGATCCTTTGTTTGGTAAAGTTTCTTTAAAAGGAGATGTAGATGGTAGTGGTTTTAAATTAGATAATATAGATACCAAGTTTGTGGGTAATGTATCTGAACTTAATTTTAATAATTATACCTATAAAAATATTGTTGCCAATGGACAATATCAAAATAATAAATTTGATGGTGATTTAGTTATTGATGATGTTAATTTTAAAATGAAATTTAACGGGTTAGCAGATTTATCTTCAGAAGTACAAAAGTTCGATTTTAAATCTGATATTTCTTATTTAAATTTAAAAGAAACAAATTTATTTACTAGAGACACTGTTTCTATAGTAAAGGGGAAAATAGAGTTAGATATAGAAGGAAATACATTAGATGACATTGTTGGAAAAGCAGTTTTTAAAAATGTATTGTATACAAATCAAAAAGAAGAATATAGTTTTAAAGAATTTACAGTTACGTCTTCATTAAAAGATAGTATTAAAACAATAGATGTTGCTTCTAAAGATATAGCAGAAGGTTACATAACTGGTAAGTTTTCTTTTTCTGAATTACCTAAAGTTGCTCAAAATGCATTAGGAAGTATTTATACAAATTATCAGCCTTATGAAGTTGCTCCAAATCAGTTTTTAGATTTTAATTTTACAGTTTATAATCAAATTGTAAATGTATTTTTTCCAAAAATATCTATAGATGATAACACAAAAATAAAAGGAAAAATAAATTCTGATAAAGATTTATTTAGGTTAAGTTTTAATTCTCCTAAAATAGACGCCTATGGCACAGAAGTAAAAGTAATTGCATTAAGAACAGATAATAAAAATCCATTATATAATACCTCTTTAACGGCAAGTGAAGTAAATACAGATTATTATAATA
>CAXBIR010000056.1:0-20609 GCA_963975825.1 uncultured Polaribacter sp. | reverse complement strand
AAAAAAAGACAAAAAACTTTCTTATTTTTACTGTTCAATTTTAGAAAAATGAACAAGAAAGTAATCTTAATGATTTTAGATGGTTGGGGAATTACACAAGACCCAAAAGTATCTGCCATTTACAACGCAAAAACACCTTTTATTAATGGTTTGTATGACAAGTATCCTCATGCAGAATTAAGAACAGATGGTTTACATGTTGGTTTACCAGAAGGTCAAATGGGAAATTCTGAAGTTGGCCACATGAATTTAGGTGCTGGTAGAATAGTATATCAGAATTTAGCTAGAATTAATAAAGCTGTAGAAGAAAAAACTTTAGGCAAAGAAAAAGTATTATTAGATACTTTAAAGTACGCTAAAGAAAACAATAAAGATGTTCATTTATTAGGCTTGGTTTCTAATGGAGGTATACATGCACACATAGATCATTTAAAAGGAATTTTAGATGTTGCTAAAGAAAATGAAGTAAATAATGTGTACTTACATGCATTTACAGATGGTAGAGACTGTGATCCAAAATCTGGAACTTTCTTTATTAATGATATTCAAGAATACATGAAACAAAGTACTGGAGAAGTTGCTTCTGTTACAGGGCGTTATTATGCAATGGATAGAGATAACAGATGGGAACGTGTTAAAGAAGCCTATGATGGTCTTGTTCATGGTAAAGGAACAAAAACTACAGATATTTTAGCTGAAATGAATGCAAATTATGAAGCAGGAATTACAGATGAATTTCATAAATCTATTATTGCTACAAATGCAGATGGTTCTGCAAAAACGCAAATTAAAGAAGGAGATGTTGTGCTGTTTTTTAACTACAGAACAGATAGAGGAAGAGAATTAACAAATGCCTTATCTCAAAATGATTTCCCTGAATTTGGAATGAAAAAATTAGACTTATACTACACAACTATTACTTTATACGATGAAAGTTTTAAAGGTATAAATGTTATTTACAATACAGATAATATTAAAAATACTTTAGGTGAAGTACTTTCTAAAGCTGGTAAAAAGCAAATTAGAATTGCAGAAACAGAGAAATATCCTCATGTAACTTTTTTCTTTTCTGGCGGACAAGAAGCACCTTTTGAAGGAGAATCTAGAATTTTAAGAAACTCACCAAAAGTAGCAACTTATGACTTACAACCAGAAATGAGTGCATATGAATTAACAGATGCTTTGTGTGATGATTTAGAAAAAGGCGAAGCAGATTTTGTTTGTTTAAATTTTGCAAACGGAGATATGGTTGGGCACACAGGTATTATGGAAGCAGCTATAAAAGCTTGTGAAACGGTAGATATTTGTGCAAAAAAAGTAATTGAAACCGGTTTAGAAAACGGATATTCTACTTTATTAATTGCAGATCATGGTAATTGTGAAACAATGATGAATCCTGATGGATCTCCTCACACTGCACACACAACAAACCCAGTACCATTCATTTTAATTGATAATGAAATAAAGTCTGTAAAAAGTGGTATATTAGGCGATGTTGCACCCACTATTTTAGACTTAATGGGTGTAGAACAACCTAAAGATATGACACAACATTCTTTAGTTTAATAAGAAAAATTAGAAAAATGAAATATTATTTTTTATTACTTTTTACCATATTATTAACTTCTTGCAATGCACAACAAAAAATAACTGCTTCGAAAAATAAAAGCGGAGATTTAATTGGTTTTGCTAATAAAGAATCTTTTAACCAAGCACCTTACAATGGTTGGTTTACTCAAAAATTCGATTCTTATAAACCAGATGAAGCTACTATTTCAGCATTAAAAAAAGAACTAAAAGGTGTAAAAATAAAAGGTTTTATGGGTACTTGGTGTGGAGATAGTAAAAGAGAAACACCTCACTTTTATAAAATTTTAGAACAAGCAAATTTCAATCTTAAAAACTTAGACTTAGTTACTGTAAACCGTGCAAAAAAAACACCAGATAATTTACAAGAAGGTTTAGATATCATAAGAGTACCAACATTTATCTTCTATAAAAACGGTAAAGAAATTGGCCGTTATGTAGAATATGCAAGAGAATCTTTAGAAAAAGATATGTTAAAAATAGTTTCTGGTGAAGCTTATAAACATTCTTACGATAGAAGTAAATAGAATGAACTTAAACAACCTACTTATAGCTGTAGATTTTGACGGAACTATAGTTGAAGATGCATATCCTAAAATTGGAAACACTCAACTTTTTGCTTTTGAAACTCTAAAAAAATTACAATCTGAAGGGCATAGATTAATTCTTTGGACATACAGATGTGGCTCTAGATTAGATGAAGCTGTAGCATTTTGTAAAGAAAATGGTATTGAGTTTTATGCTGTAAATAAAAGTTTTCCTGAAGAAGTTTACGAAGAAAAATACAGTAGAAAAATAAATGCAGATTTATTTATAGACGACAGAAATATTGGTGGCTTTGTAGGTTGGACAGAGGTTTACAAACAAATTTTTAACTACGAACCAGAACCTAAAAAAAAGAAAGGATTTTTCTCTTTCTTCAAATAAGTATTTCAGGGTCTTATTTACTTAAATTATACTAACTTTGCGGTTCAATTTTTTTAATATGATTAAGATTAAAACCAAAGAAGAAATAGAAATTATGCGCGAAAGTGCTTTAATAGTTTCTAAAACATTAGGTATGCTTGCAAAAGAAGTAAAACCTGGAGTTTCAACTTTATATTTAGACAAATTAGCAGAAGACTTTATTAGAGAACAAGGTGCAATACCAGGTTTTTTAGGACTGTATGACTTTCCTAACACACTTTGTATGAGCCCAAACTCTCAAGTAGTACATGGTATTCCTAATAAAGAACCGTTAAAAGAAGGAGATATTATCTCTATAGATTGTGGTGCTAAGAAAAATGGTTTTTATGGAGATCATGCGTACACTTTTGCTGTTGGTGAGATAGAAGCCGAAACTAGAAAACTATTAGACGTTACTAGAGAAAGTTTATACGTTGGTATTAGAGAATTTAAAGCTGGTAACAGAGTTGGTGATGTTGGTTTTGCTATTCAAAAATTCACAGAAGATCGTGGTTATGGTGTTGTAAGAGAATTGGTAGGTCATGGTTTAGGAAGAGAAATGCATGAAGACCCAGAAATGCCAAATTATGGTAAAAGAGGTAGAGGAAAGAAATTTGTTGAAGGAATGGTTGTTGCCATAGAACCTATGACAAATTTAGGAACTCATAAAATTAAACAACATTCTGATGGTTGGACAATTACTACTTTAGATGGTAAACCTTCTGCACATTTTGAGCATGATATTGCTATTTTAAATGGTAAACCAGAATTACTTTCTACTTTTAAATATGTTCATGAAGCTTTAGGAATTGAGACTAATGAAGAAGATGAATTTAGACAATAATAAAACAATTACGTGTCTATATTTAAAACCATATTAAATACCATACCAAGACCTTGGTTAATAAAAACTAGCTACCTGGTAAGACCAGTAATTGCTTGGTATTTAAAAGGTGATAAATTTACAGATCCTATAGATGGTAGAAGTTTTAAAAAATTTCTACCATATGGTTATGGTAATCAAAGAAAAAATGCACTTTCTCCATCTACGCTATCTTTAGAAAGACATAGATTAATGTGGCTTTTCTTAAAAGACGAAACTTCTTTTTTTACTTCAACAAAAAATCTAAAAGTTTTACACATAGCACCAGAACAATGTTTTTTAGATATCTTTAGAAAACAAAAAAACTTAAATTATATAACTTCAGATTTAGAATCTCCAATTGCTGATGTAAAAGCAGATATTTGCGATTTACCTTTTAAAGAAAATGAATTTGATGTTGTGTTTTGTAATCATGTATTAGAACACATTACAGATGATACAAAAGCAATGCAAGAACTTTATAGAGTTTTAAAACCTGGAGGTTTTGGTATTTTTCAAATTCCGCAAGAACTTTCTAGAGAAAAAACATTTGAAGATAACTCTATTACAGACAGAAAAGAACGTGCTAAAATATTTGGGCAATATGACCATGTTAGAGTTTATGGACGTGATTATTTTAACAAGCTCCGTTCTATTGGCTTTAAGGTTGATGAAATAGATTATACAAAAAAAATCGCCCCAGAGAAACTAGAACGATTTTGTTTAATGCAAGATGAAATACTTCCTGTGTGCTATAAAATTTAATTTTATTACTGATTGTTTCTTAAAAAGACAGGTAATTTTTCTAATGTTTCTTCTCCTTTTACAATAACACCATCTTTAAATATTTGATAAATTCCTTCTTCTAATTTCACAACCTTAGAATTACCTTTGTAAGTTGCAAATTTATCTTTTGCTGTAGAAACTTTTGTTCCGTTTTGGTTTATCCAAGAAACAACATCACCTTTTATAGCTTGTGCTTTACTGTCATGAAAAGCGCCAATAAAATCATAATTAGAATCTGTAGATAGCAGTGTACCATCAACAGAACATAAGTATGCTCTTACTTTATAATCATTTTCTGCGTATAAAGGATATATACCTCCACCTAAATGTCCACCAAAAGTAAACCAATCTTTATCTACTTTAATCTCGTTGTCTTTATCATCATACTTTCTAATAACATCATTTTTCTTTAAATCTTTAAAAACTTGTTCTTTATTAGAAACTTTTACAGTTTTATTTTCATTTAAATCAAAAACCATTGGCTCATAAGAGTTATTAGGATAAGTTACCAATCTTCCGTTAGATCTTGGCAACATAACTTTACCATAATTAGTAGAAAGTGGGTTAAAATCTGAAGGACTTGGCAGTAATGCCCCTTTGTTATTATTCGTGTTAAAATAATAAATTTTTGTAGGTTCTTTTTCTTTATTAGTTAATAAAATAAAACCAGCATAATTAACTGCATATGCAAAATCACTTTCCTCTACAACAACTTCTGCCTTATCATTTACAATTCCAAATTTACCTTTTTTACTAAAAAGCGCATAATTATTAGCATTAAAACTATAGACACTATCTACTTTTAGAGACAGTTTTAGTGAATTAGAATTCCATATGGTTTTTAAAGAATCTATTTTCTTAAGTTCCTTCTCTTTTCTTTTTCTTTCTTCTTCAGCTTCTTTTTCTTTTTTTAATTGAAGTTCTAACTCTTCATCAATAGTTACATGAAGCTCTAATTGCTGAAGGTATTCTTCTGAATTTTTGTTTTTTGCTAGTAAAAAGTATTGCTTAGAATATTTTTGAGCTTCTTTATAATTCTTTAATTCAAAATAAATTCTTGACCCTAAATTAGCAACTTTAGGTTTGGTAACAGAATCTGTGTATTTCATTGCTTTTTCAAACAACACTAAAGCTTCTTTAAAATCTATGCTTTCTTCAATAACTGCATTTGCTCTTTTAATATAAACATTTGCAATTTCTGAGTTATTTTGAGCATATGAGGTAGAAAAGTATGCTACACAAAAAAATGCTAAAAGTATTTTTCTCATAATTTGTAGTAATTTTTGGTTATGCAAGATAATAAAAAAATACTCATTTAATACAACTTAACCACTACCTACTTGTAGGTATAATTAGAATATTCTTCTATTAAACCTTCTTTATTAATATATAATAGAACAACTTTTATGTTAGAATGGTTTTCTAAAAAAGCTTTAGTTCTCTCTAAACCCATAGCCATAAAAGCTGTTGCATACGCATCTACATCTGCACAATCTAAGTTTGCTAAAACAGAAGCACTTAATAAATTGCTTTCTAGAGCGTAGCCTGTTTTTGGATTTACAGTATGCACATATTTATTTCCTGAATCTGAAACTCTAAATTTTCTATAATTACCAGAAGTTGCCATAGATTTATTAGATAAATTAAGAGTTTTAAAACCAGTGTTAGAATTTAATGGATCGACCAACTTTACTAACCAAGGTTGATTATTTTCTTTAAAGCCACTTGTTCTAATTTCTCCACCAATTTCTACTAAATAGTTATTAATTTTCTTGCTCTCCAAAAATCGTCCAACAACATCAATTCCAAAACCTTTAGCAATAGAATTAAAATCTAGATATATTTCTGGGCTTTCTTTTGTGATTTTATTTCCTTCTAATTTCACTTTATTTAAACCAACAAACTGCATTTGGTTTTTTACATCTTCATCAGATAGGTTCTTCTTTTCATCCTTAGGACCAAAACCCCAAGCATTTACTAAATTACCAACTGTAGGGTCAAAAAAACCATCAGTTTCGGTAAATATTCTTTTAGATTTATTAAAAACTTCAATAAAATAATCATCTACAATTACATTTGTTTCTCCTTTATTTATTCTAGAAATATCTGAAGTAGTTATGTAAGTAGATAAAGATGAATTCATCTTAACAAATAAGCTATCTATACTTTTTTGATAATTAGAATCTGCCTCTAAATATGTTATTTTATAAGTTGTACCAAAAACAGCTCCTTTTAATGTGTAATTTTTTAAAACTTGTTCTTTTTTACAACTAGAAAAAAGAAAAAAAGCAGATAGAGCAAGGGTATAGTAGTAATATTTCATAATTATATGTTATAGTAAACAAAAATAGCATATAATTTTTTCACAAATAATTGTTAATCGCTCTTTTTGTTCATCGAATTTGTTAAATTTGTGGATATAACAAAATAATTAAGAATAAAATAATGAAGAAAATATCTTTAATCTTATTATCTGCAATTGCCCTTAGTTCTTGTGTTTCTAAAAAGGAGTTTGTAGCATTACAAGCAGAAAAAATAAAAACGGAAGAAGAATTATTAGCTGTAAAAACTAATTTACAGAAATGTTTAATTGAAAAAGAAAAAGAAGATGGTAAAATATTTGCCTTAACAGAGCAAGTAAAATACCTAAAAGACGATAAAAAAACAGCTTTAAAACAAGTTGAAAACTTAACTGTTTTAACACAATCTTCTTCAGATAACATTAAAACTGTTATTGCACAATTAAGCGAAAAAGACAAATATATTAACGGGGTTAGAAAAGCAATGACTCAGAAAGATTCTTTAAATCTTGCTATAAAATATCATTTAACAAGAAACCTAACAGATGGTATTCAAGATAAAGATATTGAAGTTAATGTAGAAAAAACTGTAGTATTTATCTCTATTTCTGATAAATTATTATTTAAAAGTGGAAGCTACAATGTAACTGATGGAGCTTACACAGTTTTAGAAAAAATTGCTAAAGTTGTAAACGACCAACCACAAATGGAAGTTATGATTGAAGGACATACAGACAGCACGCCTATTAAAAGAGATTTAATTCAAGATAATTGGGATTTATCTGCTTTAAGAGCAACTTCTATTACTAGAATTTTACAATATAAATTTGGCGTTAAACCACAAAGATTAATTGCAGCAGGAAGAAGCCAGTACATTCCTTTAGCACCAAATGATAGTGCTGAGAATAAATCTAAAAACAGAAGAACAAAAATTATTATTATGCCTAAATTAAATCAGTTTTTTGATTTGTTAGAGCAAGATGCTAAATAATTTTTTTTTAGTTAAAATAAAAAAAACCACTCAAATAGAGTGGTTTTTTTTATTTTAACTAAGTACTTTTACTTAATCTATTGATAAGATTAGAATTCAAAAAAAACTATAAAATGAAAGATTTAAAAAACAAAAAAGCTATTATTACAGGAGGTGGTAGAGGCTTAGGAAAAGCTACTGCTATTGCTTTTGCCAAAGAAGGTATAGATATAGCAATTACAGGTAGAAATGAAGACGTTTTAAAAGCAACAGTAGCCGAACTTAAAGAATTGGGCGTTCATGCAATTTACGCAACTTTTGACGTTGGTAATTACGAAGAAGTAAAGACAGGTATTAAAACCATTGTAGATACTTTAGGTGATATAGATATTTTAGTTAACAATGCAGGTGTTGCTGCTTTTGGAACCCTTAACGAAATGAAGGTAGAAAAATGGAGCCAAATAATACAAACCAATTTAATGGGAATGTACTATGTAACAAAAGAAGTATTACCATATTTAATTGATAAAAATATTGGAGATATTATTAATGTAGCTTCTACTGCTGGTTTAAATGGTAATGCAAATACTTCTGCTTATTCTGCATCTAAATTTGCTGTTATTGGTATGTCTGAATCTTTAATGAAAGAAGTTAGAAAAAACAATATTAGAGTTTGTACACTAACACCAAGTACAATAGCATCAGACATGTCTATAGATTTAGGTATTGCAAACAAAGATTCTGAAGATAGTGTTTTACAACCAGAAGATTTTGCAGAATTAGTAGTTGCAGGTTTAAAACTACCAAGAAGAGCAATGCTTAAAAGCGCTGCTTTATGGTCTACAAATCCATAATTTAAAATACTAAACATAAAAAAGGAGTGTAAATAAAATTACACTCCTTTTTTTATGTTTAAAATAATTTTAGTTATTCTAATATTTTTATAAAATCATCAAAAGCAACATAATAAGGCTGGTCTTTAAAAACAGGGTTTTCTACACTTTCTGCATTTGCAATTCCAACACCAGCAAACCAAACTTTAGCATTTTGTTTTTTTGCATGGTTTTTAAAAGTTTCCATCCATAAAACATCATAATCATTAGGGTTTTGTAGGTTTTTAGACACTTTTACCAAAACAAAAATAGTTTGTTCTCCTTTTTTAAATAGTACAAACTGAGGATGTCTTTTTAATTGACTATTAATTGCTTGAAATTCATAGCCCATTTCTTGTAACTTCTCTCCTACAATATTCATTGCTAAATTATGCAATTCTTGTGCAGTTAAAATTTGCATTACTTTTTCTTTTTCTTGTTATGTTTATTGTAATTTTTATCTCCTCTAGTTTTTGGCTTCTTATATTTTGCCGCAATTTCCCTTCTATAAGATCCACCTCTATTTACTTGACTATTCTTTTCACTTTTTTCGTGAAATGCTGGCCCTGGTACATATTCTAAAGAAGTCCTATTTTTAGAAATTCCTTGATCTTCTCTTGGACGTTCATCTTCGGTTAATAATTTAGAAATCTCTACGTGTTCAGGAAGTTCTAGAACCGGAATTTCATAATTCATTAATTCTTCTATTCCTGCTTTTGCTTCTTGCTCTTTTTCTGTAGAAAACAAAATAGTATTACCTGGTTCTTCTGCACGACCGGTTCTACCAATTCTGTGCATATAATTTTCAGGAAAATCTGGTGTATCAAAATTAATTACATGAGAAACTTTATCAAAATCTAAACCACGTGCCATTACATCTGTAGCTAATAAAATTCGATTTTTACCTTCATCAAATTGTTTAATAGATCTAATTCTGTAATTCTGTGTTTTATTTGAGTGTATCACACACATTTCGTCATTAAAAACTTCTTCTAAATGTTTAAATAACAAATCTGCAGTTCTTTTAAAACCAACAAAAATTAATACTTTATTAAACTTTTCTTTATCTCTTAAAAGTTCGTGTAATAAATTAACTTTGGTAAAAAAGTTAGGAATATTGTAAGAAACTTGTTTAATATTATCTAGTGGAGTTCCACTAATTGCTACAGAAATTTTTTCCGGATTTTTAAAGAAATCGTAAATTAAATTATCTACATCTTCTGTCATTGTTGCAGAAAAAAGTATGTTTTGTCTTTTTTCAGGAATTACATCAAAAATATTCATCAGTTGAAAACGGAATCCTAAATCTAACATTACATCTACTTCATCAATAACTAATTTCTGAATAGATTTTAACTTTAAAGCGTTACTTAAAGCCAAATCATATAATCGACCAGGAGTTGCAACAATAATATCTTGTCCTTGTAAAATAGCTTGTTTCTGCGTATTTATGTTTGTACCACCATAAACGCCTAAAACACGTGCATTAATATATTTAGACAGCTGTTCTATTTGCTCTACAACCTGTATAACCAATTCTCTTGTTGGCACTAAAACCAAAATTCTTGGATGTTGTTGTTTAGAGAATTTTAAATCTCTAAGAATAGGCAACATGTAAGCAAAAGTTTTTCCTGTACCAGTTTGCGCAATTCCCACAACATCTTTACCAGATCTTACAACAGAAAATGCTTGTTCTTGAATTGGCGTTGGGGCAGTAAAACCCAAATCGTCAATTGCATATTGTAATTGATTTGATAAATCTAAATCTTCAAAAGTCATCTTATAAAATTTTGTGCAAAGGTACGTTTTATAAAATGTTATACAACAAGACTTCAACGTTGTATTAATTTGTAATTTTGCTAAAAATTTATCAAATAAAATAATGATTACAGATACACACACACATTTATATTCTAGCCAGTTTAATGAAGACCAAAAAGAAATGATGCAACGTGCAAAAGATGCAGGTGTTTCTAGGTTTTTTATACCAGCAATAGACTCTTCTTACACAGAAAGTATGTTAAAACTAGAAGAAGATTTTCCTTTAGATGTGTATCTAATGATGGGGTTACACCCAACTTCTGTAAAAGAAAACTATTTAGAAGAGTTGGCGCATGTAAAAGAATGGATTGATAAAAAAGACTTTTATGCAATAGGTGAAATTGGTATTGATCTTTATTGGGATAAAACTTTATTAAAACAACAACAAGCAGCTTTTAGAACTCAAATTTCATGGGCAAAAGAAAAAAAACTTCCAATTGTAATTCATTGTAGAGAAGCTTTTGATGAAATTTTTGAAATTTTAGAAGAAGAAAAAGGAGAAGATTTAAGAGGAATTTTTCATTGCTTTACAGGAACAAAAGAACAAGCAGAACAAGCAATTTCTTACAACATGAAATTAGGAATTGGTGGTGTTGCAACTTTTAAAAACGGAAAAATAGATAAATTTTTAAATGAAATAGATATACAGCACATTGTTTTAGAAACAGACGCACCATATTTGGCTCCTACACCATACAGAGGAAAAAGAAATGAAAGTGCATTTATTACAAATGTTGTAGATAAATTGGTAGATATTTATGGAATATCTTTTAAAGAAATTTCAGAAATTACAACACAAAATTCTAAAGCTGTTTTTGGAGTATAATGGAAAAAACAGAAACTACTTATTACAAAACGCCCATAGGAATTGCTAAAATTATTGGCGACAAAAATGGAATACAATCTGTCTCTGTATTAAATGAAGATGCTATTTCTTCAGAATTATTAAATACAAAAACACCAGAATGTTTACAAGATTGTGTTTTGCAATTAGAAGAATACTTTAACGGAAAAAGAGCTAGTTTTAATTTAACTGTAAACCCTAAAGGAACCTCTTTTCAGAAAAAAGTATGGAAAGCGTTATTAGAAATTCCTTACGGAAAAACAAAAAGTTATTTAGAACAAAGTAAGTTTTTAGGAGATGTAAAAGCCATAAGAGCAGTTGCTTCTGCAAATGGTAAAAACCCATTATGGATTGTTATTCCCTGCCACAGAGTTATTGGTTCTGATGGTTCTTTAACGGGTTACGCTGGTGGAATTTGGCGTAAAAAATGGTTATTAGCTCATGAAAACCCTGTAAAACAGCAATCGCTTTTTTAAATACACTTTCATGTATTAAAAATCTTATTTTTACGTTAAGAACGTATAGTTTGTAGATGTATAAAAAAATTCTCTTTTTTTTGTTTTTAATTATTGGGTTTGCAATCCAATCTCAAACAATATCTACAGATTTTAGATCTAAGAAATTACTTATTAAAAAAGATACCATAAAGTTCGATTCTGTTGCCATAAATCCTATGCGTTTTAAAGTATTAAACGCTTTCTTAAAACCCATAGAAGTTTCTAAATATACTGTAGATTTTAACAATGCTACACTTATTATAAACTCAAAAGAACATCAAGAAATTACTTTAGAATATTTTAGATTTCCAGATTTTATAACAAAAACATATACTCCTTTTGATGAAAGCTTAATTGTGCCAAATGGAACAAATACTGGTAAATTATATAGTTTAACAACCAATAAAAAAGCATCTGAAGTTAAACTTTTTGAAGGTTTACAAACAAAAGGTTTTATTTCTAGAGGCATAACTTCTGGTAACAACCAAAATGCTGTAACAAATGCTGCTTTAGATTTAGAAATTTCAGGAAAATTATCAGACAAAGTAACCTTAAGAGCAAACATTTGGGATACAAATATTCCTATTCAAGAAAATGGATATTCGCAAAACATTACAGATTTCGATAGAATTTTTATTGAAATGTTTACAGACAATTGGCGTGTAAAAGCAGGAGATTTATCTCTACAAAACAACTCAAGTTATTTTGCCCCTTTTACCAAACAAGCTTCTGGTTTAGAAGTAGAAACCAAAATTAATAATAATCTAAAAATTAGTGCATCTGGTGCAGTTGTACGTGGTAAATTTAACACATTTACTATTATTGGTAATGAAGGTAACCAAGGACCTTATAAAATTGTTGGCGCTAATAATGAACCAAATATTATAATTATTGGTGGTAGTGAACGAGTGTATATTAACGGACTATTAATTAGTAGAGGAGAAAATGAAGATTACACCATAGATTACAACATAGGTGAAATTACATTTAATACAACATTTCCTATTACAAATGATATGAGAATTACCATCGATTTTCAATATTCTGATAGAAATTACACCCGTTTTGTAACTTATGAATCTGCAACTTACAAAACAGAAAAACTAAATATTAGTGGTTTTTTCTACAGTGAAAATGATGCTAAAAACCAACCATTACAACAAGCTCTTACAGATGAACAAAAACAAATTTTAGCAAATGCTGGTAACAATACTAATTTAATGTTTTCTGAAAGTGCTTTTATAGATGCTTTTGATGAAAACAAAATTCTTTATAAAAAAGTAACAAACGGAGCAGTAGAAAATTTTGAATATTCTACAAATGAAAATGAAGAACTCTACTTTGTAACTTTTACAAATGTTGGTTTTAATAACGGAGACTACATCTTAAATAAAAGTACTGCAATTGGTAATATTTACGAATATATTGGTGTAAACCAAGGAGAATACGCACCTATAACACGTTTAATTCCACCAACAAAATCTCAAGTATTTGTATTAAAATCAGATTATGATTCTACAAATAAAACAAAAATAACTTCTGAAGTTGCTATTACAAATAATGATGCCAATTTATTTTCTACAATAGATAATAATCAAAATGCTGGTGTTGCAGCAAAAATTGGTTGGCAACAAGTTTTAATTGATAAAAAATGGCAATTAACAAGCAATATTAGTCATGAATTTGCGCAAAAAAACTTTTCTACTTTACAACGCTGGGAATCTATAGAATTTAATAGAGATTGGAATTTATTAACTAATAATGCTACTAAAAACTATTTTCAATCTACGTTTTCACTTCAAAATAAAGAAGAAGATTTTCTATTGTATAGATTCAATCACTTAAATTATTTAGATACGTATAATGGAAATAAACATGAACTTCAATCTAAAATGAAGCTAAATAACACTGCTTTTTTTATTGACGGAAGCTTCTTAACAAATACCTCTACTTTAGAAGACAACACCTTTTTAAGAGCAAAAGCAACTATAGAACATTCATTTAAAAAAAGTTGGTTGGGCGCGTTTACAAATTTAGAAACCAATAGTAGAAAAAGCGTTAATTCTAATAATTTTGTAAACACAAGTCATCGTTTTAAAGAATTTGAAACCTATTTTGGTATTGGAGACACCACAAAAGTGTTTGCCAAATTTGGTTTTAATTACAGAGATAACGACAGTATAAAATCTGATAAATTCACACAAATTAATAACCGAAAATCGTTTTATATAAATAGTAAATTAATTCAGAATAAAAATACAAACCTAAGTCTATTTGCTAATTACAGACTTACAGAAAATAATTTTTCTGAAGATCAAAAATCTTTAAACTCTAAATTAGTTTTTAGTCAGAAACTATTTAACAACTTTCTAAACTTAAGTACACTTTACGAAACTTCTTCTGGTAATGTTGCAAGACAAGAATATATTTATATTAAGACAGAACCTGGTTTGGGTTATTATACTTGGATTGATTATAACAATGATGGTGTTCAAGATTTTGATGAATTTGAGATTGCAGAATTTCAAGATCAAGCAAATTACTTACGTGTTCCTAAACCTAATTTAAGGTTTTTAGCAACTCAAAGAGCAAAATTTAGACAATCTATAAATCTAAATTTTAATCAATGGAAAAACCAAACAGGTTTTAAAAAAACAATTTCTCATTTTAATAACGAAAGTTTTTTAAGCATCGAAAATGAACAATCTAGAATAGGTAATTCATTTAACTTTAATCCTTTTAATTTTAATGAAGACCAACTAATTGGTTTAAACTTTAGTTTAAGAAATAGCTTGTATTTCAATAGAAATTTACAAAAATACAGCACAACTTATACTTATGGAAAATTGAAAAATAAGCAACAGTATTTTATAGGAACCCAAGAAAATAACACAAAAACTCATCAAATAGATTTTGCTCATAAATTTGCCACTTTTTGGCTGTTCGATTTTATGACTAAAATTTCTAAAAATAATTTACAAACAGAAAATTTTAATAATAGAAATTATATAATTGAAAGAAAAGAAATTCAGCCAAAAATTAGTTTTTTATATAATGAAAACAACAAACTAACAGCTTTTTATCACTACAAAAACAAAAAAAATAGTTTAGCCGATTTTGAAAATTTACAACAACAGAAAATAGGACTTGAATACTTCTATTTAAACGGAGAGAAAAACCAAGTTACAGCCAATGTAAATGTTTTTTTAAATGACTTTAAAGGTGATACAAATACACCTGTTGCATACCAAATGCTAGAAGGTTTACAAGCTGGAAAAAACTACACATGGAATCTTTTATTTAATAGAAAATTAAATTCGTTTTTAAACCTAAACTTAAATTATTTAGGTAGAAAAAGCGAGAACTCTAAAACCATACATACAGGAAGCATACAATTACGTGCCATTTTTTAACAGATAACAAACTCCTTTTTGATACATTTGCTTAAAATCAACCAAAAAAACATGAAACATTTTACATTATTTTTAGTAATAGCAATAACTAGTTTACAGTTCACAGCACAAGAAAAAGACGAATTTAAATATCCACAAGACATTAATAAGAAACATGAATTAAAAATTAATGCGCTTACACTCTTAGCCGCAAAATGGATTGATGTTTCTTATGAAAGATTAATAGATGAAGAATCTTCTTACGGTATTGCTGCTACAATAAATACAGATACTGAAGAATCTGATTTAAAATATAGTTTAACACCATATTATAGACGTTATTTTTCAGGAAAATTTGCAAGAGGTTTTTTTGTTGAAGGATTTGGTATGCTATTTGGAGCTAATGATACAGGTTTTTTCTCTAGCGAACCAGATAATTCTGAAACTGGTTTTGCTTTAGGTATTTCTGTAGGAGGTAAATTTGTTTCTAAAAAAGGATTTACCACAGAGTTATTACTAGGTATTGGAAGAAATTTTGCAGACTCACAACATAACGAAGCTGTTGGTAGAATAGGAATTTCTCTAGGATATAGATTTTAAATAATCATAATTTAGTAAATTTGTAAAAAATAAAAAAGATGAAAAAAATAGTTTTAATATTAGGGCTTTTAGTAAGTTCTTTAGGATATTCTCAACAAGAAGTAAAATTAGATATTGCAGATGCTTTAGTAATTAGGAGTTTAGAGTTTTCTTATGAAAATTACTTTAGTGCAGAAAATTCTTTTGGTATTTCTGCCTTATTTAATTTAGCAAAACAAGATGCTAACTTTAGATACAATGAAAACATGATGATTACTCCATATTTTCGCCATTATTTTACATCAGAAGCACAATGGAATTTCTTTGGTGAAGGTTTTGTAGGTATCAATTCTGGTAAAACAGAATCTATAGAAGATTCTGGTAATTATGACCAGAAATATACAGATGCAGCTTTAGGTGTTGCAATTGGTACTAAATACTCTTCTGAAGGAGGTTTGGTTATAGATATTTATGGCGGTTTAGGTAGAAATCTTTTTGGAACAGAATCTCCAATTCTTGTACCAAGAGTTGGTGTAAATGTTGGTTGGAGATTTTAAATTTTCTATTTATTCATTAAATAAAAAAAGCCAGCTAACGCTGGCTTTTTTTATTTAATGAATTGCAATTTCTTTATGAAACAGCAGCTTCTTTTCTTATTGGTAAATTTTGTATTAAATCTATATATAAGTTTATTTCTTTCTTTAAATCTTTACGCTCATAAATAGCATCTAAGAAACCATGCTCTAAAACAAATTCAGATTTCTGAAAACCATCTGGTAAGTCTTTACCAGTTGTGTCTCTAACAACTCTTGGTCCTGCAAAAGCAATTAAGGCGTTTGGTTCTGCAATATTAATATCTCCTAACATTGCATAAGATGCAGTTGTACCACCAGTTGTTGGGTCTGTACATAAAGAAATATAAGGAATCTTTGCACCAGCCAATTGCGCTAACTTAGATGAAGTTTTTACTAGTTGCATTAGAGAAAGAGATGCTTCCATCATTCTTGCTCCACCAGATTTAGAAACCATTAAAAACGGAATCTTATTTTTTATAGAATAATCTATAGCTCTTGCAATTTTCTCTCCAACTACAGATCCCATAGAACCTCCAATAAAAGCAAAATCCATTGCAGCAATAACAATATCTTTTCCTAAAGATTTACCAACAGCTGTTCTTACAGCATCGTTTAGTTTTGTCTTTTCTTGTGCTGCTTTTAATCTATCTGGATATTTTTTAGTGTCTTCAAATTTTAAAGGATCTTTAGATGTTAAACCTTCGTTTAATTCTTTAAACTTGTTATCATCAAAAAATAACTCGAAATACTCTTTACTACCAATTCTTACATGATAACCATCTTCTGGACTTACATATAAGTTTCTCTTTAATTCTTCTGTATCTATAATCTTACCACTTGGAGTCTTGTACCACAAGCCTTTGGGTGTGTCTTTTTTATCTTCCGTAGAAGTTTGAATTCCTTTATCTGTTCTTTTAAACCAAGCCATGTTATGTGTTTGTTTTAATTTACTACTTTAAAATAAAAAGTTATTTCAAAGTAAAGTTTGAGTTACAAATGTAAAAGATTTTTTCTAATTCTACTTTCTTCTTCAAATGATTATTCACTACTTATAAATTTATTTTTTTTAGCAAAAAAAAAGCATTTTGAAATTTCATCAAAATGCTTTTTAATTATTATAATATAAATACTATAAAGTATCTACGTTATTTAGGTCTTGAAACGCTTGCTTTAAACGGTTTGTAAAAGTAACTTCACCTTCACGTAACCATTTTCTTGGATCGTAATATTTTTTATTTGGCTGCTCTGCTCCTTCAGGATTACCAATTTGAGTTGCTAAATAATCTGCTTTACCTTGCATGTAATCTCTAATACCTTCTGTAAATGCAAACTGTAAATCTGTATCAATATTCATTTTAATAACTCCGTAACCAATAGCTTCTCTAATTTCTTCTAAAGTAGAACCAGAACCACCATGAAATACAAAATCTATATGATTATGTTCTACATTGTATTTTTCTGAAATATATTCTTGAGAATTCTTTAAAATTTTTGGAGTTAACTTTACGTTTCCTGGTTTATAAACACCATGAACATTACCAAATGCTGCTGCAATTGTAAATTGAGGAGATACTTTTAATAACTCTTCATAAGCATAGGCAACTTCTTCTGGTTGTGTATATAATTTAGAAACATCTACATCAGAATTATCTACACCATCTTCTTCACCTCCAGTAATACCTAATTCAATTTCTAAAGTCATACCCATTTTGCTCATTCTAGCTAAATATGTCTTACAGATATCGATGTTCTCTTCTAAAGGCTCTTCAGATAAATCTATCATGTGAGAACTATACAAAGGTTTACCTGTTTCTTTAAAATGCTTTTCTGAAGCATCTAATAAACCATCTATCCAAGGTAATAATTTTTTAGCTGCATGATCTGTATGTAAAATTACAGGTACACCATAAGCTACTGCTAATTCATGAATATGTTTTGCCCCAGCAATACCACCTGCAATTGCAGCTTTTTGCCCTTCATTAGATAAACCTTTACCTGCATTAAATTGAGCACCACCATTTGAGAACTGAATGATAACTGGTGCATTTAATTCTTTTGCAGTTTCTAAAACAGCATTAATTGTGTTAGAACCAACAACATTTACAGCTGGTAATGCAAATCCTTTTTCTTTTGCAAGTTTAAAAATTTCTTGAACTTCTTTTCCTGTTGCAACTCCAGGTTTTATGTTGTGACTCATATTTATTTAATTTAATTTGTTGTTCTTAATTTCTTCAAAAATACTAAAATTAGACGTTTTTATGTTTGATGTCTGTATAAAATAACGAAAACGTTATAGACTTTTTACCTATTTTATTAAAATGGATAGTTGATTCCTATATTATAAACAGCACTTGCAAAATTGTAATTCTTAAACCATTTATTACCTTCTAAATAAGGTTCATATGTTTTAAAACCTACATCTAATCTTAAGACAAAAAAGCTTAAATCATATCTTACTCCAACACCAGAACCAATTGCAATGTCTTTTAATGAAGATATACCTTTTAATTTAGCATCATCATCTACAAATTCAGATCCAGAAATATCCCAGATATTACCAGCATCTAAAAATAAAGCTCCTTTTAAACTACTAATTAAGTCAAATCTATATTCTGCACTTGTTAAAAATTTAAAACTTCCAACATTAAACTCTAGACCAGAGTTTCTACTTCCAGGACCTAACTCATAGGTTTGCCAAGCTCTAATATCATTAGAACCTCCTGCAAAATAACTTCTAGTAAACGGAATATCTGAATTGTCGTAAGTTAAAATAGCTCCTAAAAAAGTTCTAATTCCAAAAACTGAATTTAAACCAACATTCCAAAAATGTTTATACTCTAAATCTGTTTTAAAATATTGTGCTAATGGAATTTTAAACAGTGTTTTTTTACCATTTGCATTATAATCATTTGAAAAAAGACCTAAAACATTACCAGAATTAGAAACTCTTGCCTTAAAAAAAGAAAAATTATTATCTTTAAAATCTACCTGACTATTATAAGTATAAGAATATGCTAACGTTGGAATTAAAAAATCTGATGTGACTATATTATATCTATTCTGAATATTTAAAACAGTATTATAATCTTCTGAATTAGACGCTTTGAAACCAGAATTACTTGCAACTGCCCTTATAAAGTTTAAAGATTCTGAAGCCTGTGTTTCTATATCTGTTGATAAAGGAAAATATGAGGTTCCGTTTACATTATCATAAACCTCTGCAACATCATCTAAATTAGAAAATTCTGAACTATAAATATCAAAAAACCTATTTACATTTAAGTTTTGAATATATTGAGTGTTAAAAATTTCTAACTGAATTGTCTTTTTTCTATTGTATTGCCATTTGTAATCTGATAGAAAAGTAAAAGTTTGCCTATCTAAACCTATATTTTTCTGAAAACTAGAACCTAAAGAAAATAGAGTTCTTGGAGACATCCTCTTTGGCACTAACCTACTTAAACCAAAAGGAGCTATAAGCCTAGGAAACTCTAAAGATGCATCTGCTCCTATTTCCCAACCAGGACCATTGTTAGCATTAAAGTAAGAACCTAAAAAAGAAAACTTTAATAATTCTGCGCCTCTAAAAGCATTTCTATTTGTTAATGAAAACTTTGCAGAAGAACCAATATTTCTAATATTAGAATGTGTTAATTCTGTTTCAAAACCTAAAGTATATTTTTCTTTTGGAGATAGAAGAATATCCATTCTCAATTCATCTTCAGAACCATTTATAGGTGAAAAAGTAATGTTTGTTGATTTAAAATTTTTGAGTGATTTTAAATGATTTCTAGTTAAATTACTTAAAGTATCTTTATAAACGTCTCCAGGATTAAAGAATATAGATTGTGCTAAGTATTTAGGATTATATTTTAGTTTATCAATAGCTAAAAAATTTATTCCTTTATAAGCAATAGAATCTTTATAAACTTCTCCTTTTTGAGTATATGAATAATCTGTAGTAACATTAATTTCTTTTACTTTATGAACCTTATAATCTTTCTTTACATAAACACCGTTTTTCTCTTTAAAACGATCTTTTGCAATTAAAAAATCAACATTTGTTTTATGATCTACTCTTGTAGAATCTACATAAAAACCTAATGCAGCTTCAGAAAAATCATAAACACCACTATTTTTAAAAAGTTTAACAACATTACTAGCTTCTCTTCTAAAGGTTTTATCGTTGTATTGGTTTCCGCTTATTAATAAAGAACGCATACCAGAGTCTTTATAAATAGAATCTAAAACAGGCGATTCTATTTTTAATTTAATAGTATCTAATAAAGTTGGGTTACCTCTTGTAACAAAATATTGTGCTGTTGCTTTTTTCTGAATAGAATCTCTGTTTATTTTCGAGCTAACTTTAGATTCAAAAAAACCTTGTGTTTTGTAATAAGCCCATAAATTATCTGCAGTTCTCTTTACTTTATTCTCACTAATAATTACAGGTGCATCATAACTTAAAAACCAATTATTTAATTTTATAAGCGAATTTGCGTAGGCAATACTTTGTTTTTCAGAAAAAATATTTTTAATCGTTTTATATTTCTTAGGATGTTCTTTTCCCCATTCTGAT
>CAXBIR010000055.1:0-20681 GCA_963975825.1 uncultured Polaribacter sp. | reverse complement strand
GGAATAATCATATTTCCAAACTTAGCTTCAACTTCATCAAAAGCATCAAAAACATCTTTAGCAACATCAGAAGTTACCATTTTCATTCTATATTCCTTAAAGTGCGGAATTCCTTTAAAGTAATTAGTATAATGTCTTCTTGTTTCAAAAACCCCTAAAACAGGTCCCTTCCAATCGATAGCCATTTGTAAATGTCTTCTAGCCATTTCTACACGTTGCCCAATTGTTGGTTTAGCTAAATATTCTCCGGTTTTAAAAAAATGTTTTATTTCGTTAAAAATCCAAGGATAACCAATAGCAGCTCTACCAATCATAGCGCCATCTAAACCATAAGAATCTCTCATTTCCATAGCTTTTTCTGGTGTTGTAACATCTCCATTACCAAAAACAGGAATATGCATTCTTTGGTTGTTTTTTACAGCAGCAATAGGTTTCCAGTCTGCTTCACCTTTATACATTTGTGCGCGCGTTCTACCATGAATAGAAATTGCGGCACAACCAACATCTTGTAGGCGTTCTGCTACTTCTACAATTCTAATAGAATCATGATCCCAACCTAGACGTGTTTTTACAGTTACAGGTAAATTGGTGTGCTTAACCATGGCTTCTGTTAGAGAAACCATTAAATCTATGTCTTTTAAAATACCTGCTCCAGCACCTTTAGAAACTACTTTTTTAACAGGGCAACCAAAATTAATATCAATAATATCTGGGTTAGATCTTTCTACAATCTCTACCGTTTTTAACATCGATTCTAAATTTGCACCAAAAATTTGAATTCCTACAGGACGTTCTTTTTCATAGATATCTAATTTCATAATACTTTTTGCAGCATCACGAATTAATCCTTCAGAAGAAATAAACTCTGTGTACACAACATCTGCTCCGTTTTCTTTACATAATGCTCTAAATGGAGGGTCTGAAACGTCTTCCATTGGTGCTAATAAAAGTGGAAATTCTGGTAATTCTATGTTGCCTATTTTAACCAAAGTAAATTATTTTTTTGCAAAATTAGTGTTTTTATTCGTCAGAACCCAAATTCCGTAAAACCTAAAAAAAGTTCTGCGAAAGTTCCAAATCAATATCCAAAAGTTGGCGTACCATCTATAAAATAACTTAAAACTCTACCAGAACCCAACCCTAACATAAAAATGATATTTGTAATAATTGCCATTTTTAAATATTGATGTTTAAAAACACCTAGTAACCAAAGAATAGAAAAACCTAAATATAAACCCATAATGGCTTTAAAAAAGTTGTGTTCATCTGTAGTTTGAAGCTGAATATCAAATTGAGAATCTGGATTAAATCCGTAAAAAATTGAAACAGGAACTACAATAGATACAGAAATTAGTAAATGTATTTTATTGATTATATCTTGTTTTGTTTTAAACATTTTATTTAAAAGTTAATTTCTGTTTCAACTTTATTGTTTACTCTTAATACAATAACTTTTGTTTTGTCTCCTTTTTTATAAACAGATAAAGCACGCATATAACTCATCATGTTTGTAACCAAACTATCGCCAAGTTGTATAACAACATCTCCTTTTTGTAAACCTGCTTTTTGTGCTGGTTTGTCTTCAGAAATACCATCTATTCTCATGCCTTTTCCGTCGAACATATAATCTGGTATTACACCTAAACCAACTTTAAATCTTGGTGTTTCTTCACTTTCGTTTTTAGTTTTTCTGAAAGCTAGTTTACCATTATCATCTAAATCTGTAATAATATTGTAGATGTAGGTACTAATGGTTTCCATTCCTTCATAATTCAATTTCTCAGAATCGTCTCCTGGTTTATGATAATCTTCATGCTGGCCAGTAAAGAAATGTAAAACAGGAATATCTGCCAAATAAAAACTTGTATGATCACTTGGTCCTACTCCAGATTCTTGCTGAATTAATTTAAAATTATCGTTATTAGATTTTAAAGTTTGTTTAAAAATTGGTGAAGTTCCAGTACCATAAACTGCTAAGGCAGAATCTTGTTTTAGCCTACCAACCATATCCATATTTATCATATAGGAAACTGTTTTTGTATCTATTGTTGGGTTTTTTACAAAGTAATTAGAACCTAAAAGCCCCATTTCTTCACCAGAAAAAGCCATAAAAAGGTAATTATTTTTGGTGTTATTCTTTTTTAATTTTGCTGCCAAATTTAATAGAATGGCAACTCCAGAAGCATTATCATCTGCACCATTATGAATTGCTTTTATAGAATCTCTATATAAAGAACCTTCGCCACCAAAACCTAAATGATCAAAATGTGCGCCAATAATTATAGTGTTTTCAACTTTGTTATCTAAAAAACCAATTACATTATTTCCTGTAATTGTTCCATCTCCATTTACATCAAATTTTACTTCGTCGTGTGGATTTGTTTTTGGTTTAAAAGTAAAAGGTTGTAAAAAACCTTCAGTTCCTTTTGGCGCTAAGCCTAATTCTTTAAATCTTTTTTGAATGTATTCTGCTGCAGCTTTTTCTCCTTTTGTACCCGTTTGTCTTCCTTCTAATTTATCTGAAGCTAAGAAAGTTACGTCCTCTTTAATTCTTGATTCTTGATTAATTGTTGGTTTACAGGAAGTTAAAAAAACCAAAAAGATAAAAATTAAGATGTTTTTCATAACGATAAATATTGTTTTACAAAATTAGAGAATTAATGTTACTTATTTAAGTAGATAAAAATACTCTTTTCTGACTATAATCTAGGGTTTTAGAGTTTATAAATTGAATAATTGATATAAATTTTTAATGATTTTCTAATGATACTTTAAAGTTGATTTTTTGTTTAATGTAAACAATATTGAATAGTTTGCTAACTTGTGTAAAACAAAATAATAATACTAAAATTGTATAGATAAATGTTAAAATATTTAACACGTTAGGGGCTTATTTAGATAGCCTTTAAGGTGTTTTTTCATTTAGAAATCTTGTATTTTTGATTTTTCTCAAATATGAAATTAAAAAAGAAAAATTATTTTGCGATCCATAGTTGGATAGGTGTTCAGTTAAGTATGCTATTTTTTATAGTGTGTTTTTCAGGTACTATTGCCGTTTTTAGTCATGAACTAGATTGGTTATTTATTTCTGAAATAAGAGCAACCCAACAAGAAGCATTAGCTTCTAAAAACTCTATTTTAGAACAAGTAAAAGAAAAACACCCAAATGGGCACATTACTTTATGGGAAAAATCTCGTGAAAGTTATTTGTGCGACATTATTCATTTAGAAAAAGAAGACGGAAAAATAACATTCTTATTTGCCAATCAGTATTCAGGAGAACTACAAGGTGAAGCTTCAGTTACGTTTCAACGATTTTTTAGAGATTTACACTATTTTTTATTTATTCCTTTTAAAGTGGGGCATTTTTTAGTGCTGCTTTTTGGTTTTTTACTTTTAGGCTCTTTAGTAAGTGGTTGGAAGTTTATGAGAAATAAAAAGAAACATTTATTAAATGTTGGTAAAAAAAATAATGCCTTAGCTTATAATAAAGGGTTGCACAAAACCTTTGGTTTGTGGTCTATTCCGTTTGTAATTTTATTTTCTATATCTGGAATTTGGTATTTTACTGAAAGAGCAAATTTGTTTTCTATAATGGATATTATAGATGATAAAGAAATAGGAATTATTGACACATTAATAAAACAAAAAGAAAGTTTTACTTATAATATAGATTATGATAAAGCCATAGAAATAGCAGAAAGTAAAATTCCTAATTTTACATTTGGTTCTTTTACAATTCCTGAAGATAATAATACAACCTTAGAAATTAGAGGTAATTCTAAGTTGCCACTTGTAAGGTATAGAGCCAATAGAGTTGTAATAGACGTTCATACAGATAAGGTTTTGTTTTTACAAAAAGCTACAGAGACTCATTTGTTAAAAACCATAAATAATATGGTAGATTCTTTACATTTTGGACATTTTGGTGGTTTACTAACTAAATCAATTTGGTTTATTTTTGGCTTAATAATCTCTTTTTTAACTGCTAGTGGAATTTGGATTTATTTAAAAAGAATTTCAAAAAATAAAAAAGGAACTTATACTTTTAGATATGTTAATTGGGGTGTTTTTGCAGTAATTCAGTTTTTTATGTATTACAGATTAATATTAGAACAAGTTGCTTCAATAAAAAATATAATTATAGTTTTTCTGTTTTGGGCAATTTTTATATATTTTATGTATAGTGTTTTCTATAAAAAAATAAGAACTTCTTAAAGTGAATTTTTTACATTAGAAATAAAGTTTATCTTGTAGAATAAATTACTTAAAAATATAAATATGGGAGCAAAAGAAAATATTTTAAGAAAAATTAGAATTTTAATTACAAATCAGTTTGATACTCCAGAAGAAGCTTTTAGTTTTTTTGATTCTGATAATGATGGAAGATTAAAGAAATCTGAAATTAAAAAAATGCTTAAAAGTGCAGCTATAAGTGGTTTTATAAGAGGTGTTGTTGCAAATGAATTATTAAAAGGATATGATAAATCTAGTGATGATACTATAAGTTGGGAAGAATTTAAAGTAGCAATTGCAGAGTTAGAAAGAGATTTGTAATTGAATAAGATTACAAAAAAGGACAATGAATTCATTGTCCTTTTTTTTATTTGACAAGGTTTGTAAATAACATATCTTTGTAAGTTGAAAGTAGTTAGAAAACGAAGTATGAAGAACATAAGAAACTTTTGCATTATCGCACATATAGATCATGGTAAAAGTACATTAGCAGATAGATTATTAGAATATACAGGCTCTGTAACAGATCGTGAGAAAAAAGATCAGTTATTAGATAATATGGATTTGGAGAGAGAACGTGGTATTACCATTAAATCTCATGCAATTCAAATGGATTTTGAGCACAAAGGAGAACAATATGTTTTAAACTTAATTGACACTCCAGGTCACGTAGATTTTTCTTACGAAGTTTCTAGATCTATTGCAGCTTGTGAAGGAGCTTTACTAATTGTAGATGCAGCACAAAGTATACAAGCACAAACAATTTCTAACTTATACTTAGCTTTAGATAACGATTTAGAAATTATTCCTATTTTAAATAAAGTAGATTTGCCTTCTGCAAATCCAGAAGAAGTAACAGATGATATTGTAGATTTATTAGGTTGTGACCCAGAAGAAGTAATTCATGCAAGTGGAAAAACAGGTTTTGGGGTAGACAATATTTTAGCTGCAATTATAGATAGAATTCCTGCGCCAAAAGGAGATCCAGAAGCACCATTACAAGCTTTAATTTTCGATTCTGTTTACAATTCTTATAGAGGAATCGAAACCTATTTTAGAGTTTTAAACGGAGAGATTAAAAAAGGACAGCGTATTAAATTCATGGCAACAAATAATGAATATTTTGCTGATGAAGTTGGTACTTTAAAATTGTCTCAGGTTGTAAAAAAATCTGTAAAAACTGGTGATGTTGGTTATTTAATCACAGGAATTAAAACTGCAAAAGAAGTAAAAGTAGGAGATACAATTACAGATGCAGAAAACCCAACAAAAGAAATTATAGACGGTTTTGAAGATGTAAAACCAATGGTTTTTGCGGGTATTTATCCTGTAGATACAGAAGATTATGAAGAATTGCGTTATTCTATGGAAAAATTGCAATTAAATGATGCTTCTTTAGTATTTCAACCAGAAAGTTCTGCAGCTTTAGGTTTTGGTTTTCGATGTGGTTTCTTAGGAATGTTACACATGGAAATTATTCAAGAACGTTTAGAACGTGAGTTTAACATGACTGTTATTACAACAGTTCCCAATGTATCTTATCACGCTTTTACAAAGAAAAACCCAGAAGAATTAATTCTTTTAAATAACCCAACAGATTTACCAGATCCATCTAGATTAGATAGAGTAGAAGAACCTTTTATTAAAGCTTCTATTATTACAAAATCAGATTTTGTTGGTCAAGTAATGAGTTTGTGTATCGAAAAACGTGGAGAAATTACAAATCAAACCTACTTAACAACAGAAAGAGTAGAGTTAACTTTTGATATGCCTTTGGCAGAAATTGTTTTCGATTTTTACGATCGTTTAAAAACAGTTTCTAAAGGGTATGCTTCTTTTGATTATTCTCCAATAGGAATGAGAGAATCTAAATTAGTACGTGTAGATATTTTATTAAACGCACAACCAGTAGATGCACTTTCTGCACTTTTACATGCAGATAACGCCTACACAATTGGTAAGAAAATTGTAGAGAAGTTAAAAGAATTAATACCAAGACAACAGTTTGATATTCCTATTCAGGCTGCAATTGGAGCAAAAATTATTGCTCGTGAAACCACCAAAGCATTGCGTAAAGATGTTACTGCAAAATGTTATGGAGGAGATATTTCTAGAAAACGTAAACTTTTAGAAAAGCAGAAAAAAGGAAAGAAAAGAATGCGTCAGGTTGGTAATGTAGAAATTCCACAAGAAGCATTTATGGCGGTTTTAAAGCTAAATGATTAAATTTTAATAATGAATAAGACTTATGATGTTGTAATTATTGGAGCAGGAACTGCAGGCTTAATGCTGGCAAGAGAGCTTGGTAAATATAAATGCAAAACATTACTTTTAGATAGAAGAAAAGATTTACTAAACTTTTCATTTAAAACTTTAGCGAGTTTTATGAATCTAAAAGATTTTGATTTGTCAGAAAACATTGTAGCTCAAAAGATTAATACAACAGTTGTTCATTCTAAAAGAATAAAATCTGAAATTAAAGAAGATTTGTGCATTTTAGATAAAGAAATACTTCATAAAGAACTTTTAGCGTCGCTTGATAGTAATTATATAGATGTTAAAACGGGTGTGCATGTTAATGATATTTTTAAAGAAAATTCTGAAGACACATACACACATATATCAGATAAAAAAGGAGAAATATATAAAGGTAAAATATTTGTTGATGCTTCTGGCACTGTTGGTGTAATTAGTAAAAAAGTAGGATTGTTAGATAGCACTAACACTGTTGCTACAGGTGTAGAGTACAATGTAAAATACCATGGAAATTCTAACGAAATGCACCTAATGATTGGTAAAACTTACGAAGGAGGTTATGGTTGGATTTTTCCATTAAAAAATGAAAGAGCAATTATTGGCTTTGGTACTTTAGAAGAAACGCTTTTTAAAGGTTTAAAAAGTAGATTAAATAAAATTATTGAACTACCAAAATTTAAAAAACTAGTTACTAAAGATAATGATTTAGTAGAAGGTGGAAGTATTCCAATAACACCAGTTATAGAAAAATTCACTTTAAACAATTTAATTTGTGTTGGTGATAGTGTTTCTCAAGTAAACCCTATTGTAGGCGAAGGCTATAAATTTATATTCGAAGCTGCAATTATGGCCAGTAAACATATAAAAAATGCCATTGAGAATAATGATACAAACCTTTTAATTGGCTTTGAAGAAGATTGGAAAAAAAGATTTTTATCTAATTATAAAAGATCAAAAATAGCACAAAATAGAATCTTTAGCTCTTTTTCAAAAAAAGATATTTCAACCGATATTGGTATGATTTTATTGAAACTAAGATCTAACAAAAAAAATGTTGAAACTTTATCTGGAGAATACAATTAAAATAAATAGTTTGTAAAGCCATTTTTTGCTTTCGGTATTTTTTAAAACTAAATAAAAAAACAACATGAACAAAAATCAAATAATGGGATTGCTAATTGCAATTGTTGGATTGTTCTTAGGTTTGTTCTGGGAGAAGTCTTTTAAATATAATGGTTTATTTGATTTTATTATGGGAGTTTTTGGAGCAATTGGAATCAGTTTAGTTTTTAAAATTTTTCCAACCAATAAAAAAAAGTAGTTAATACAAAATATAAAACTAAATAGAAAAACCTTTCCGAGAAATCAGAAAGGTTTTTTTATTAGAAGCTATTTCCTGCTTTCACTACTCGCTTTTTTTATTCAAAAAAGAAATAAAAAAGAGCTCAAACAAACCGTTCAATCAGGGCTAAACTTATTTGTTAATTTAGTTTTTTAGCAAAAAGTAAATTGCATTTTTAATTATCGTCATTAATTCTATTTTCTTCATCATTATTAGAGTTTCTTTTTCCTTTTTTCTTACCAAATTGAGAACCGAAACTATACACTAATTTTAATTGAACATTTTGTCTAGAACCATTACTTTCTACAGCAGCTATTCCGTTTCCATAATCTATATTACCAACAAAACCTCTATTTAATAATTTATTAAAACCAAGATTTACTTTTAATTTATCGTCTAAAAACTTTTTACCAAAAGAAAAATCTAATTCAGCCAACCAATCCACTTCAATTTGTCCTTCCAAAGCACCAGTTCCATAATTTCCACTTAATTCAAAATTAACATCCCAAGGTAATTGGTAGCTAGCTTGTATAAACCAAATTAAGTTCCATTTATTTAAATCTACATTAAAAGTAGAAGATTTATAATCTGTATTTGTAACAATTATACCCGTATAACCTTCTAAGCCTTTAGCAAAATTTACTGGTGCAAATAATCTAAAGTTCCAATTTGCATTGTTTTCTACATTTACATCTTGTTGTCTAATTTGTGCTGTAGCATTATCTTGACTAATTAATTGAAAAATTACATCGTCTGTTTTACTATAACCAACAGTAAAGAAAGGTTGCCCTTCATAAGTTAAATTAAACTGATAATTGTTTGTGTAAGCAGGTGTTAAGTTTGGATTTCCTTCACCTGCAGAATAAGGGTCTAAATACGTAGCAAAAGAATTTAAACTGTTATAAGAAGGTCTTTGTATTCTGTAACTATAAGACACACTTGCGCCTAAAGTTTCTGTTAATTTTCTACTAACAGAAGCACTAGGAAATACTTTTTTAATAGGTCTTTTTTGTACTTCTGTTGTAGGTGTGCCATCTTTTAAAAATGTTGAAGTTCCATCTGTGTTACTGTTTTCGTAACGTAAACCACCAGAAAAAGACCACTTTCCATAGTTTGCATTTATTTTAGAGTACAAAGCAAATATGTTTTCATCTATAATAAAACGACTACTTTCTTCTTCTAATTTTTCAAAATTGCTATTATTTTCTTCAAAAGATTGTAAATCATTATCTGTAGTAACGTCTGCAAATCTTGTTCCTGCACTAATTTTAAAATTATCAGAAATAGTTTTAGAGTAATCTATTCTGTATGTTTTAATATTATAAGTACCGTTTTGTATGTATTTTCTATCATCAAATGCAATTGTACTTCCTTCTACATCATAAAGAGTATTGGTGTTATCATTCGTAAAATCTACATAATTAAAATCTACAACCAATTTATCTGTGTCGGTTTTGTATTCATAGTAAGGGTTTATATTAAAATTAGCACGATCTCTATCAAAATAGTTTTCAGAAAATAAAGTGTTTCTGTTATTTTCATCAGAAATTATTGTTTTACTACTTGCAGTTCTTGTAGATTTTCTGTTGTTAAAACGTCCTCCTATTCCAATAGAATGATTATCGCTTAAATAATAGTCTAAACTTCCACTAATTGAAAAATTTTCTGGATCATAAGGTTCTCTTGTAGTTTGGTCGTAAGTTTCATTTCCAACAGTTCTAACCAAAAATAAATCATCTCTCCAAGTTGGTTGAGAGTAATTTACGCTTGTTTGCCAATTTAATTTATTTTTATAGCTAGCAATAGAAAAACCAGAACCCCATTCTAATCCTTCATCTTCACCAATCCAAGAATTAACGCTTCCATGAGTTCCTAAACGTACATTTTTCTTTAAAATAATATTAATAATTGCACCAGAACCAGAAGCTTCATATTCTGCACCAGGTTGCTCTACAATTTCAATTTTAGATATATTGTCTGCAGGAAAATCTCTTAATAGGGTTTCAACATCCATATATTCTGTTGTTTTACCGTTAATTAAAATTCTTACTCCGTTATTTCCAGCAATAGAAATTCCGTTATTTGTTACTAGAACTCCAGGTATTTTACGCATTACATCTTGTAAATTAGTATTAATCATTTCAGATTTTTCTAAATCTACAATTAACTTTTCTGCAGTTTGCTTAATTATTGGCCTCTTACTTTTAATAACAACTTCATTTAAACTTGTGCTTTCCTCTTTAAGAGTTATGTTGAAGGTTTTATTAGAATTTAATTCAAATACGGCTATTTTTTGAGTCTTAAAACCTAAAGTAGAAATTTCAATTCTGTATTTTCCAGCAGTAACTTTATTAAAGTAATAAAGTCCATTTGTATCAGAAACAGTTCCTTTTGGGTTGGCTTCTTCTCCTATTTTATAAAGAATAACATTGGTAAATGGTAAAGCTTGGTTTTGTTCATCAATAATTTTTCCAGAAATTTTGTGTTGTGAAAACGTGGTTACAATTCCGAAGAAAAAAGTAAAAAGAAAAGTTGTAAGTTTCATTGGTTGATTTTTATAAAAGACTATTCAAAGTCTTAATTGTTACAACTGTAAGACGTTACCAATCAGAAAATAGTTTCCTGTAAAAAAAAAACTCTTGAATTTATCAAGAGTATTTTTATAATTTAAAGTTTTCTTTAGGCTAAATAACCAGTGTTTGTAGTGCTTAATCTCTGTTTCCTAAAATTTGCATTCCCCAATATAAAAGCATTGCTAAAGAACCTAAAGCAGCAACTAAATAAGTTCTTGCAGCCCATTTAAGCGCATCTTCAGAGCCTGCATACTCTTCTTGAGAAAGCATGTTTTTATTTTTTAACCAAGCTAAAGCTCTATTACTAGCGTCATATTCTACTGGTAATGTTATAAAACTAAATAAAGTAGCAATTCCCATTAAAGCCAAACCAGCTATAGCAATATAAAAGCCAACACCTGCATTACTAGAAGCAGCTCCTAAAATTAGTCCACCAATAACCATCCATTGAGAGAATTTTGAGGAAATACTTACAACAGGTACTAGTTGAGATCTCATTTTTAAATAACTATATGCAGTTGCGTGTTGTACAGCGTGTCCACATTCATGAGCTGCTACAGCTGCTGCAGCTGCATTTCTTTGGTTGTAAACACCTTCACTTAAATTAACTGTTTTATTTTGCGGATTGTAATGGTCTGTTAACATTCCAGGTGTAGAAATAACTTTTACATCAAAAATACCATTATCAGCAAGCATTTTTTCTGCAATTTCTGCTCCACTCATTCCATTTCTAAGCTCAATTTTAGAATATTTTTTAAATTTACTTTTCAATTTATTGCTAACTAGCCAACTTACTAAAGAAATTGCACCAATTAAAATATAAAATCCCATCATAATTTATAAGGTTTTAAAATTGTATTTCGTTTTTGTTTGATAAATTTACAACATAAAGTATTCCAATTTTTAATTTGGAGTATAAAAATGACAAAATGGCAAGCAAACCTAAGATTCTTATTGTGTACACTGGAGGTACAATTGGTATGATAAAAGATTATAAAACTAATGCCTTAAAAGCATTTGATTTTAGTCAAATTATAAGTAAAATTCCAGAGTTACAACAGTTAAATTGTGATATAAAAAGTATTTCTTTTAAAGAGCCTATAGACTCTTCTAATATGAATACAAAGTACTATGTAGACATTGTAGAAATTATAGAAACTAATTATAATTTGTTTGATGGTTTTGTTGTTTTAACAGGTTCAGATACAATGGCATATACGTCTTCTGCAATAAGTTTTATGATAGAAAATTTACAAAAACCTATTATTTTTACAGGCTCTCAATTACCTATTGGAGACTTAAGAACAGATGCAAAAGAAAACCTAATTACCTCAATAGAAATTGCGGCTTCTAGAGAAAATAAAAAACCTATAATTTCTGAAGTTTGTTTGTATTTTGAGTATAAATTATATAGAGCAAATAGAACAACAAAAATTAGTGCAGAACAGTTTGAAGCTTTCGCCTCTAAGAATTTTCCTGCATTGGCAGAAAGTGGAGTTCATTTAAACTTTAATGAACATTTATTAACCAAAAATACCAATGTTTCAGAGAACTTAATAATTAGAAAGAAATTAGTTACAGATGTAGTAATATTAAAATTATTTCCTGGAATAACAGCAGAAGTAGTAAGAGCTATTTTAAATATTAATAATTTAAAAGGAGTTGTTTTAGAAACTTATGGTGCTGGTAATGCGCCTAATGAAGCCTGGTTTTTAGATTTAATTGAAGATGCAATACAAAAAGGTATTAAAATAGTAAACGTTACACAGTGTTCTGGAGGTAGTGTTATTTTAGGGCATTATGATACAAGTGTTGGCTTAAAATCAATTGGTGTAATTGGTGGCATAGATATTACTACAGAATCTGCAATTGCTAAACTTATGTATTTATTAAGCGAAAACCTAACAGCAGAAAATTTTAGTTACTACTTTCAAAAATCTTTAAGAGGAGAAATTAGTAAGAAGTAATTTTTTTGTTAAAAATACTCAACTATTAAAAAAAAGATTATTTTTACATAAAATAGATTGATTTTTTTTTGAGGAGCAACAATTTTTTTGTTACTTGCCACTCTAATTAAGAATAAATAAATTGTTAAGTTGTTTCAAAAAGTATTAAAGTTGATTAACATTTGTTTATTTGAAATGAAAATTTATATCTTTAACCCGTTAACTATTAAAAATTAATTATAACAGAGATGAAAAAAGTAGTAAATGTCCTATCTGTAACAGGATTCATGTTTTTTGGAGCTATTCAATCAACTTTTGCACAGGAAGCAGCAGCAGAGTCAAAAACTTTTCACCAAGTATTAAAGGAAAACTTTATTGATGGTGGCCCAGGTTTTATGGGAATTGTATTAGTAGCCTTAATTTTAGGTTTAGCTATTGCCATTGAAAGAATTATTTATTTAAACTTAGCAACAACAAATACTAAGAAATTAGTAGCAAACGTAGATGATGCTTTAAGTTCTGGTGGTGTAGAAGCTGCAAAAGAGGTTTGTAGAAATACAAAAGGACCTGTTGCATCTATCTTTTACCAAGGTTTAGACAGAGTAGATGAAGGTGTAGATGCAGCTGAAAAAGCAGTGGTTTCTTACGGTGGAGTTCAAATGGGGCTTTTAGAGAAAAATGTTTCTTGGATTTCTTTATTCATCGCATTAGCGCCAATGTTAGGTTTCATGGGTACTGTAATTGGTATGATTGGAGCATTTAACGATATTGCTGTAGCAAATGATATTTCTCCAGCGGTAGTAGCAGGTGGTATTAAAATTGCATTATTAACAACAGTATTTGGTTTAGTGGTAGCAATTATTCTTCAAATTTTTTATAATTATATCGTTTCTAAAATCGATGGAATTGTAAACAATATGGAAGATGCATCTATTCAATTAGTAGATTTATTAGTGAAATATAAAAAATAAAAACTAGTACAATGAAAAGCAATAAAATATTAAGTATTATTATAGCTGTAGTTGCATTAGTTGGTGCTTTCCTTTTCGTAAGAATTTTTATGGAAGATGCGGAAGCAATTGAAACCGATGTTGACTTACAAAATAAAGTAATTAGTCCTATTATTTATTATTCGACTTTCTTACTTATTGCAGCTGTAGTAATCGCAGTAGCACTTTCTCTATGGAGTTTAATTAGAAACCCAGAGAATTTAAAGAAAACATTAATGGGATTAGCCACTTTAGGTGTTCTATTAGTAATATCTTACTTCTTATCTGATTCTGAAGCAGTAATTAATGCAGCAGGTGGAATTAGTGAAGGTGGTGAAGCAGGTTCTTCTATTAATAAATGGGTAGGAACAGGTATATGGTACAGTTTAATTTTAGGAGGTATTGCTTCTTTATTTTTCGTGTACGATTTAGTTAAAGGTTTAATAAAATCATAAAATTATGGCAAGAAGAGAGAATCCAGAAATTAATGCAGGTTCTATGGCAGATATTGCCTTCTTGTTATTGATTTTCTTTTTAGTAACAACAACTATGAATGTAGATTCTGGTGTTTCTAAAAAGTTATCTGAAAAACCACCAGAAGATTACGTACCACCAATTATTAAAGAGAAGAATATTTTTGAGGTAAATATTAACAGAGATAATGATCTTCTAGTAGAAGGAGACAGAATGGATGTTAAAGACCTAAAAGATGCAGCTATCGCTTTTATAGATAACGGTGGAGGTGAAGGTAAAATTGATGAAGGAGTTAAAACTGGACCTTGTACATATTGTAAAGGGGAAAAAAGTGAATCTTCATCAGATCATCCAAATAAAGCAATTATTTCTGTTCAGAGTGATAGAGGTACAGAATATGGAATGTATTTAAGAGTTCAAAATGAACTTATAAAAGCATATTCTGAATTACGTAACAGACTTTCTAAAGAACGTTATGGTATCTCTTTTCCAGAATTAGAGGAATCTTATAAAGATGATAGAAACAATACAGCTTTAAAGAAAAAAGTTGAGGATATCAAAAAAAGTTATCCTGAAATTATTTCTGATGCTGAACCTACATCTAATTAATTTTTAAAACACAACAATATGTCTAAATTTAGAAAAAAGAAAAAAGGAATGCCAGCAGTAAATACTGCTGCCTTACCAGACATCGTTTTTATGTTGTTGTTTTTCTTCATGGTAACAACTACAATGAGAGAAACAGATTTAAAAATAGAGAATCCTAGATTACCAAATGCAACAGAAGTTAAAAAACTAGAGCATAAAAGTTTGGTAAGTACTATTTATGTAGGTAAATCTAAAGATGCAGCAAGACATGGTACTGGTTTTAATAGAATTCAATTAAATGATAAAATTGCTACTGCAGATGATGTACCAGCTTTTATTATTAATGAAAGATCTAAAGTATCTGAAGCTGAAGTACCATTTATGACTACTTCAATTAAAGCTGATAAAGAATCTAATGTAGGTACTATTATTGACATCAGATTAAAACTTAGAGATGTAAATGCACTTAAAATTAGTTACTCTGCTTCAAAAGGAGAAGGGAATTAATTTTGCGCAAATCATATTAAAAAAGGATAATTCATTTGAATTATCCTTTTTTTTTGTTTAAAATTTAAGTTTGTTAAAATATGAAATATTGTATCTTTATATTCCGTTACTAATTTTATGAATAAGAATTTTTTATTTAGTTTTCTTTTAATATTCCCTTTGTTTATATATTCTCAAAAAGATTCTTTAAACTTGGGAGACAGATATTCAGATGATCAAATTTACCTATCAATTTCCTATAGTCAGTTAAATGATCAACCTTCTACTATTACTAAGAGTAATTTTTCTTACTCTTTATCTGGTGGTTTTATGAAAGATATCATTTTAAACAAAACTGGTACTATTTCTTTAGCTGCTGGAATTGGTTATGGCTACAATTTTTTTAACCATGAACTTAAAGTTGACGAAGTTGGGGATAATACATTGTTTACTAATGATAACTCTATATCTGAAAACGTTTTTAAAGCACATAATTTAGAGTTTCCTCTAGAGTTACGATGGAGAACATCAACAGCCAAAAGATATAACTTTTGGAGGGTTTATACTGGGATAAAATTTCTGTACAACATTAATAATAAATTCGAATATTTAGATCTAAATTCAAATCAATTTAAATATTCAAATGTTTCTGCATACAATAAATTGCAATATGGCCTTACTATTTCTGCAGGTTATGATGAGTTTAATATTAACCTTTTTTATGGCTTAACTCCTATATTTAATAATGGAGTTATTAATGGTGAAAATGTGGATACCAAAATTCTAAAATTTGGTTTAATTTTCTATTTCTTATAGTAAAGAATAGATTACAAATGGGGAAATAAAGCCTAAGAAAAAGCCTAAATAAACTTCTGTAGCTGTGTGTGCTTTTAAATATAATCTTGCGTTTGCTACCAAACCAGCCAAAAGTATATTTATAATAACTACGGTTGGAAAACTATAGGAATAGATAAATCCTAATAGTAAAAAAAAACTTGTAGAAATTCCTAAAGAAAGAAGGTGTATACTTGTTTTTAAGCGAAATGTAAAAAGTATATATAGTAATATTAAAGCAGCACTAGTTGCATAAAACAAAAGGCAAATATCTCTCATATTGCTAATGCTTGCTATTGTGTTTCCTAATAAATAGAATAATACAATCATCATTGCAACAGGTAATTTTCTTTCCTGAATACTGTTTGCGTTAAAAGATTTTATTAGTTTTAATTTTTTAAAAAGTATTAGAATTAAGAGTGGTATTATATATGTTGCAATAAAAATTAAACTTAATAAGACATACTTTTGATTGCTTGGATAACTATTAGGTATAATTATAAAATATATAAGAACACCAATAGTGGGCACTACAATTGGATGAAAGATTACAGATATGGTTTTATAAAACCTTTCCATTAAATTTCTTTTCTTAATCTAGCAACAGATAAGTCTAATTGTTCTCTATATTTGGCAACAGTTCTTCTAGCAATAGGGTATCCTTTTTCTTTTAAAATTGCTGCTAATTTTTCATCTGTAAGAGGTTTCTTTTTATTTTCTTCTGCAATTACAGTTTCTAAAATCTTCTTAATTTCTTTAGTAGAAACATCTTCTCCTTGGTCATTTTTCATAGATTCAGAAAAGAATTCTTTAATTAGCTTTGTGCCGTAAGGCGTAGATACATATTTACTATTTGCTACTCTAGAAACCGTAGAAACATCCATATTAATCTTATCTGCAATATCTTTTAGAATCATAGGTCTTAACCTACGCTCATCTCCTGTTAAGAAATAATCGTACTGATAATGCATGATAGTGTTCATTGTTACTAGAAGAGTTTGTTGACGCTGTCTAATTGCATCTATAAACCATTTTGCAGCATCTAATTTCTGTTTTATAAAGAAAACTGCATCTTTCTGTGATTTTGATTTTACAGTAGATTCTTGGTACCCTTTTAACATGTTGTTATATTCTCTAGAGATATGTAATTCTGGTGCATTTCTAGAGTTTAATGTTAAATCTAATTCCCCATCTATAAGTTTAATAGAAAAATCTGGTACTATTTGTTCTGCTATTTTATTATTACCAGCATAAGAACTACCAGGTTTAGGGTTTAATTTTGAAATTTCTTTATTTATTTCTTTTAATTCATCTTCAGAAATATTAAATTTTTCTTGAAGTTTCTTGTAATGTCTTTTTACAAAATGATCAAAAGCTTCTTCTAAAACTTCTATAGATAAACTTCTATACTTTGTTTTATCTTTTGCTTTTAATTGAATTATTAAACATTCTTTTAAATCTCTAGCACCAACACCTAAAGGATCTAATGTATGTACAACTTTTTTAAGAACAGATATAACTTTTTCTTCAGTTGTAAATACATTTGCAGTAAATGCTAAATCGTCTACAAGATCTATAATTTCTCTTCTTATATAGCCACTGTCATCTATACTACCTACTAAAAACTCTGCAATAGAGCGTTCTTCATCACTTAGACTAAAAGTACTAAGTTGGTTCTTTAAAGATTGATGAAAACTTGTACCAGCAGCATAAGGTACATTTTTTTCTTCATCGTCTGAAGAGTAATTATTGGCTTGTGTTTTATAATTAGGAATCTCATCATCGCTCAAATACTCATCAATATTAATATCTTCAGCTTCAATTTTTTCTGTACCTGTATCATCATATTCATTAGATAAATCATCATCTATATTGTCAGATTCTTCTTTACCAGTATCTAGTGCAGGGTTTTCTTCTATTTCTTGTTTTAAGCGTTCTTCAAATGCTTGCGTAGGCAATTGAATTAACTTCATCAACTGAATTTGTTGAGGAGATAATTTTTGTAATAGTTTATAATGTAAACTTTGTTTTAACATTTATTCTTTTAATTGACCTGAAGAGTAGAAATAGTTTTTGTTTTTATGGGTAATTTTATTTGATGATGTATTAATCTTAATTCTGTCTTTAGAATCTTTAATTAACATTTCTCCAGTACTGTAATCTAATAATGAATACGTGGAGTTTTTAACCAAGATAATCAATTTTATATTTCTAAAGTAGGTAATCATGTCATATTTTACATCGGCTAAAAGTTCTCCGTTGTAAATTAAACCAGCTTTCCCTTTTTTTGTTATTTTGTATAGCTTTGATGCTAAACTTTTACTGTTATTAAAATCCTTAGCAATAATTTTACCATCTGAGTTGTACGCTGTATATTTTCTTTCTTGATTGTTATAAGCTGAAATGAAATTAGAATTCACACGAATTCTTTCATATTTTGCAGGAACAATTAATTTACCACTATTGATATTTAAAAGACCTTGTTTTCCATTATTTTCAGTCTTTAAATAAGTAGAACTACTTAAATAATAATTTTTAAAATTATATTTACTTACATCTACAGTATTTTTAAATTTAATATCTTTTATTGTTTTTTTAGTATCAGAAATTAAAAGATATACATTTTTAGATAACTGATGTATTTCTGTATAATTAGGATTTATCAGAAACTTATCGAAATAAGAATCATAAATTCCCCACAAATTATTTTGCTTTACAATGTAAAGTTGGTAATTGCTTTTTAAGTCTATATCTTCAAATTTTATAGGAACAATCTTTCTCTCATCAAATGAAATTATTCCTTTTTTATCATTCTTTTCAACTAAAAATTGATCAGATCTATAACTTCCATAAGTTTTTACTTCAGAGTATTTATTATTAAATAACTCTTTACCATCTTTAGTTAATATAGTGCTTTTACCATTTTTAAAAACACTAAAAAACTTTGAGCTAGAATTGTACTCTACTTTATCATATTCTATTGGTAAAAGTTCTTTACCTTCTGAAGTAAAAATACCATAAGCATCATTTCTTTTTACTTTTATAACATCATTATACAGATAAATACTTTCAAAAACACCCTCTATAATAGGTTTAGCATTGTAATCTACAAGCGAGTAATTACTATAACTTTTTCCAATTACAAATAATTGTTTTCCTTTTTTAGAGGTAATACTAGAATATTGAAAAGGTATAATTATTTCTCCTTTTCTATCTATAACACCTTTTTTAGAATAGTCTAGAGAAGCAATAATTCTGTTTTTCGAAGAATTATATTTATCTATGCTTTTAAACATTGGTCTAACCAAAAGGTTACCATTAAAATCTTGTAAACCATATAGGTTAGTAGCATTGTTTTTAATGATATAAATCTCATTTTCTATATTACCTGTTAAAAAATGTTCTCCTTTTTTGTAAATATTTTTAACATTTCTTCTTCCTCTATTGTTACTATAAGTTTCTGTAGATTCTATTACAGTTTCTTCTACTTCCTCAACTTCTATTTCTTCTTGTGATAGAATAATATTTGAAAATAAAAGAGTAATTAAAAGTAAAAAATATTTATGATTTTTCATGTTTGTCTTTTTTAAAATTCTGCGTTTTGCGGTGTTCTTGGAAAAGGAATTACATCTCTAATATTTCCCATTCCGGTTGTAAATTGTACCAACCTTTCAAAACCTAAACCGAAACCAGAGTGAACTGCCGTACCAAATTTTCTTAAATCTAAATACCACCAAAGTTCTTTTTCATCTATATTCATGGCTTTCATTTTTTCAACTAAAACGTCATAACGTTCTTCACGCTGTGCACCACCAACCATTTCTCCTATACCTGGAAATAAAACATCCATTGCTCTTACTGTTTTACCATCTTCATTTAAACGCATGTAAAATGCTTTTATATCTGCAGGATAATCAAATAAAATTACTGGACATTTAAAGTGTTTTTCAACTAAAAAACGTTCATGTTCAGATTGTAAATCTGCTCCCCATTCATTAATTGGGTATTGAAATTTTTTCTTTTTATTTGGCTTAGAATTTCTTAGAATATCTATTGCTTCTGTATATGAAACCCTTTTAAAGTTATTTTCTGCAACAAATTTTAGTTTTTCTAACAAACTCATATCACTTCTCTGTAATTGAGGTTTTGCTTTTTCTTCTTGTGTAAAACGCTGATCTAAAAATGCTAAATCTTCTTTACAGTGTTCTAAAACATAGGTTAAAACAGACTTTATAAAATCTTCTGCTAAATCCATATTTCCATCTAAATCCATAAAGGCAACTTCTGGTTCAATCATCCAAAATTCTGCTAAATGACGAGTTGTATTAGAGTTTTCTGCTCTAAAAGTTGGGCCAAAAGTGTAAACTTTACCTAAAGCCATTGCATATGTTTCTGCCTCTAATTGTCCAGAAACAGTAAGGTTTGTTTCTTTTCCGAAGAAATCTTTAGAATAATCTATATTACCATCTTCTGTAACTGGAGCTTTATTGTCTTCAAAAGAAGTAACTCTAAACATTTCTCCTGCTCCTTCTGCATCAGAACCTGTTACAATTGGTGTATTAACGTAATTAAAACCGTTTTCTTGAAAGTATTTATGCACTGCAAAAGATAGTTTAGAACGTACACGCATTACAGCACTAAAAGTATTTGTTCTAACACGTAAATGTGCGTTTTCTCTTAAAAACTCGAAACTATGTTTTTTTGGTTGAATAGGATATTCATCTGGATTAGAATCTCCTAAAATTTCTATATCAGAAACCTGAATTTCTACAGATTGTCCTTTTCCTTGGCTTTCTGTAATTGTTCCTTTTATAGATACAGCTGCTCCTGTTGTAATTCTTTTTAAAGTTTCTTCAGAAGTTTTTTCAAAATCTATTACACATTGAATATTGTTAATGGTAGAACCGTCATTTAAAGCAATAAATCTATTACTTCTAAAAGTTCTAACCCAACCATT
>CAXBIR010000054.1:0-20934 GCA_963975825.1 uncultured Polaribacter sp. | reverse complement strand
TCTTCTCCAATAGAAAAATCAAATGTAGAATGTTCAACATTATCATAAGCTCTAAATGCAGAAATTTCAACTTTCTTAATCTTCATAGTTAGCTTTTTTTAATTGTTCGATAATATTTGTTTGCAACTTCGTATTTCCTATAATTGAATCTCCTTTGGGTATTAAATCCCAGATAGATTTGTTTTTTGGTTCGTATTTTTTTTCAACACTTTCATTTGTTTTATTTACGGTATTGATTAAATCAGTATTGGTAATGTGTTGAATAATTAAATTATTTGCTAATTCAGTAGTGAGTTTTTCGGTTTGATTAGCTACAACGATTTTTCTACTTGAAAATTTATCGTTTTCTATTTTCGCTTTCAATTCTTTATCTACTGTTTCAGTACATATATAAATTATATAAAGATTCCACTTTTCAAATTCATTTTCATCGTTTACATCTGCTTGATAACACATTGAAACAGCACTTGAAACCTTATTCCATTTAAGTGTTAAAGTCTCATAATTAGATTGAAAAATCAAAACATTAATTTTCCAATGATCATCATTCTTATATAAAGTAATAGATTCTTTATATAAGTCTTTTAAATCTTCATTTATATCAATTTTCGAAAAACTCATTTAATTTTTTTTTAAGTTCTAATACTATTTTCTCTATATCTACTGAAGGTATATTGTTAAAATCATCCTCTGATTCCATGATACAATCATTTTCAAAAGCTTTAATGTGTATAATTTCTTTAAGTGATTTTATATTTTTCGCTTGATCAACTTGTATTGTGCCAATATTTCTACTACCACGTCCTAAGAATATGTCCTCTATAACATCGTATTTATAGCGTCTGTTTTTAGGTCTTGGTGGGGTACTTAGGGTGCTAACAATAAGAGTTCCATTAACTTGAAGATTTTGAAGATTATTTTTTAATAAATCTCCAATAATTTCTATCCAATTTGAATCTGTATCAGAATGTATCAACCTTTTATTATTAAATAAAGCTTCCAAGTTGTCAATACTAATTTTTTGACCTTCAATTAGACATAGAATAGTCAAATATTCAAGCCAAGAAACCCACAACTCTTTAGAAAAAGGATTAGATGTTTTATCTGCCAATAATTTAGCACCCAAATTAGAGTTGTAAATCTCATAAGGGTTTAGCTCTATGAGTTTCAATTGTTCTCCAAAAGCAGATTTAAGTTTACCTATCATTGAAGGTTCAGAAGCTCCTTCTAGTTTTAAAATTTCATTTTTCAAATATTCAAAAGCTCCCATATATGGAGGGAGTAAGTGACTTAATCTATCTTTATTTTCCGGGTAATTTATAATATCTACAAAATGTTTTATTGGTACAAATTCTATTTCTCCTTTAGAAAAATGAGATGTAACTTCACTTTGTATGCCAAATAATGAAATATTGTCGTTTTCAATTTTCATTATGCCTCCACCAGAATAGCCCGTAATATCTTTTTGTTCTGCTACAATATCAGTCAATTGTGCACGACACAGTGTTTTGTTCTCTGATTTAAAGAAATCAATTCTAGTGCTATTGTATTTTTCTTCTAGTGTTTGTTTATCTTTTAAATAACCTGGGTAGCCACATAAATCAGTATTAGTTAATTCTGTAAAAGAAGAATTTATATAAATTTTTTCATAACCTTCTATAAAATTAATTTTCAATATCGCGATATCAGCATCATTATGAGGAAAATAACTTTCATTAATTACTAATTTAATTTTAGTTGATTCTTCTTCATAATGCGGTAAAATAAATATTTCAATCTCTTCTAATAAATATTCTTTTTCTTGACCTCTTTCTTCTTTTTGTCCTAATAAATTGTGTTTAGCTGTCAATATATACGTGTAGTCACGTTTATTCATTGGTTGAAATAAAACACCACTTCCATGACCAACTTTTACTGTATATGATTTTAAATCTGTTATATCCATTCAGAAATACTTTTCACTTTGAAATTTTTAAAATCTTCAAAATCTTTTTCATTGAGTATATTCTTCTTTACATTATCATAATTAAAGTTGATAATAGCATTTGTATTATGATTAATTAAACGAGCAATAGTTCTTTTATTGGGTAATCCATGAACTTCACTATTTGAACTAATAATGTAATTATCTGTTTTAATAAGTTCCAATAATTCTTGGTTTGTGTTTTTACAACTTCCGTGATGTGAAACTTTCAAAAATTCTACATTTATAGGGTTTTCTTTTGAGTATTCAAATTTCTTTAAAGAATCTATTATAATTGATGGGTGAGCATCTCCTAAAAACAAATAGTTTTTAGATTCAAATGTTAAAATAAAAGCAATTGAACTACCATTAGGTACGCTACCATCTTCTTCTAATTTATAATCAGGGTCGTTTTCTTCTTCTATAAATTCCTTAATTGATGTTTCCCAATCAGTAGAAGCTCCTGAGGTTTGATAATTATGTTTTGGCTTTTTATATTCCTTTAATAATTTTTTAAGAGCTTTATCATCAGGGGAAAGTAGTTTTATTTCAACACCATTTTGATTAGCTGTTTTTCCTGTATTTAAAATCTCCTTATCCCATGCATTGAATTTTTCAATATAATCTTCAAAAACTATTGCTTGAGGCACACTGGTCTGAGTTGTTTTAAATATTTCAAGTGTTTCAATTAATTCTTTATTCTCTTCCTCATCAAAATATTTCGCAATTGTCCTACCTGAATTGAACCAAACTTTTTCAATGATATCAAATGCATCTTTGTCTTTTTCAAACCATTTTTTCAAACCTCCAATATGGTCTTCATCAATATGTGTTAAAATCAATAAGTTAATTTTTTCACCTTTTGTTTTTATGAGCTCAATTGTTTCATGTAAATCTCCATATTTACCTGAACCAAAATATGTTTTTGGCATTCCACCATCTATGAGAATATTTCTATTCATTTCTATTTCATCTTTGAATGATAAAAGAATTGAATCTCCATTATGGGCTTTTAGGAATTTTATTTTCATAAAGTTATTTTAATTATTTTCTACAACCTTTATTTTCAACTAAATTAAAATCTACTTTTTATTTTATATTCATTTTGTAGGCTTTGTTTACTTGTTCTTTGTTTTGTTAGTTGAAGTATGCTTTTATGGCAGGTGTTTGGAATAATATCATTGATAGCTTGCAATTTTTTTTCAACACTAAAAATATAATTTTAATAGTAGATTATGGTCTTTTTTAGTATTGAATTTTAAAAATAATACACTTTCTTCTCATTGTTGTTTTTAAAATTTAAGATTGTAGTACTTTTTGTTTTATTGATTGTATACTGTTGTTTTGTTTAAATAGCAATTTAATCTAGAAGTAATACTTTTTGTGTTATAATGATAAAAGTGGTATTGCCTGATGGGATAAGTTAGAACAATACTTTTCTTTTTTTGTAACACAATACTTTATTTTGAATTGATTTTATGTTAATTTCTAGCAATTCTTTTTACCTTATAATAAAAATAAATTCATAAAGAGGTGGCAATACTGCTGTATTACTAACGCAATACTTTTTTGAGTTTTGTTATGTACTAATTTTAATTCTTATTGTAAGAAGCCCTTAAGTTTAATACTTTAAGGGCTTTTTTATTGTTTCTGTAAAAAAGTAATTTAATTACCAACTATCATTTGTAGAGACTTTTTTCATGTAAATTTCAAATTCATTTATTAAGCGATTTGCTTCAGTTTTAAATGTTTCTTCCGTAAAGCCATATTCTATTCCCATAGCTTTTTGAGAATACATTCCTGATGGTGCTTCTATTTCTATTCTTGAAGCGTTATCTTTTACTCGAATTGTTATTATAGAGAAAAAGGTTGGTATGCTCTGAGTGTAAGGGCTTGTGCTAATAGTTCCCTCTTTCATTACGTATTTACCTTTTACAATTCCGGCTTCTTTGTCTTTAAACTGAATAACACTTTTTGCATTATTAAATGTTTGAACCATCCATTCATTAGCTTTAATAAAATTAGAGTTTTTATCAGATTGTGTATCAACATTCTTTGTCGCTGCTTCTGGTGAGGTAATAGCGGTTCTTGTGGAAACGCAAGACATAAAGGTTGTAATTAATAAAATTAAAAAAGAAAGTCTTTTTACTGTTTTCATAATATAAGGTTTTTAGAATGCAAAATTACATTTATCTATTGCTTAAGGTTTACGGGATTCAGTAAAAGGATAAAATAATATAAGTCTACTTGTTGTTTGTAGTTCTTTTTGAATTTTAGTTTATTGAAGGCTTGTCTGATGTTATTCGGATTTAATTTAATTGTTTTCTTTTCTATTTAATAATTAATTTTGAGTGATGCGTTTTAAGGAGGGGGAAGAATGATTTTTTTTTCTCTAAAAAGCAATCATTTTAGAAAAGAAGTGAGGGTTTTGGCGGTAAACTAATTCCTAAAAGGGTATAGAAGTGCTTTTTTAAAGAAATAAATAGGGAGCTTAATTCTTGTTTCGTGGGCAAATTGTGGGCAAATAAAAAAACCAGTAATTTCCAAATCGTTGGAAAGTACTGGTTTTATTGGTGACCATGCTAGGATTCAAACCTAGAACCTCTTGAGCCGTAATCAAGTGCGCTATTCAGTTGCGCCACATGGCCGTTAAGCGGGTGCAAATATAATAGCATTTTTTTAAACTAAGAAATCTAAATCAACTTTTTATGAATTTATTTCTTCTTTGTACAAATTAACAATTGGTTGTGCCTTTTCAATGTCAGATTTTAAAACAAGTAATTCTATAGCAGATCTATGCTCTCCAAAACCTCCTAGTCTAGCAGATTCTACTCTGTCTTTAATAATAGAGCTTATATTGTTTTCTTCTAATCTAACTTGAAGTCCTTTAACGATTATAGAAGATCCTGAAAATATTGTTATGTGTTCTGTTTTCATAATGTTTTTTTTTAGTCTAATGAATTTTTAGTTACAAAAGCTCTCCAGCCAATAATTGCTAGTTCAGTTTTAGAAGCTTTAGAAATATCTAATTCTTTTTTTGTGAAAGAAGGTAGCATGATCTTATTTGCTTTTGCTAGAAATTTAAAAATTTGTTTTTTCATTAGTGGTTATTCAATATCAAATTTAATGAAAATAAACAACTCTTTATAAAAGAGTTGTTTTTATATGTAGGTTAGAAGATAACAGAGAATATAATATCTGCAATATCTTTTACGGTTTTTGTTATAATAAGTATCATAATAATAGTTTTAAAGGTTAATAAAATGAGGTAATTTCGAAATTGTTTTATCAATATATATAGATTGAATCGATACTACCTAAGAGTTTATAAACTATTATTTAATTTGATTTGATATATGGAAGTTAAATGATTGTATTAGTTATAATTTGTAATTAGTAATGCTTGTTTTGTGTTATACTTTATAATTGAAAATTAATTAAAAGTGATAAAATGTTATGAACTAAAGGCGTATTTTTTGCTTTTTTTCTCATGTAAAGGAAAATTGGTCTTTCAAATAGTCTTTTATTTGCTTTTAGTCTTTTCTTTTCATCTTAAAGTGATAAAAATGTATCTTCGTAGAAAATAAAATTTATGAGTATTTTTTATGTAATTATAGGGCTAGTTCTGTTAGTTTTAGGAGGTGAGTTTTTAGTAAGGTCTTCAATAGGTTTGTCCTTTAAGCTAAATATTTCTAAAATGGTTATTGGTATGACTGTTGTTTCTTTTGCAACATCTGCACCAGAACTATTAGTTAGTTTACAAGCAGCTTTAGATGGTTCTCCTGCAATAGCAATAAATAATGTTATTGGGTCTAACATTGCCAATATTGGTCTTGTTTTAGGTATTACAGCAATTATTGGACCTATATCTGTAGGTAAAGACTTTTATAAGTTGAATTGGCCTGTAATGATGCTATTTTCAATTGTTCTATATTATTTTTTAAGTAATGATAATGTTTTAACTCAGTTAGAAGGAATTTTTCTTCTAATAGGTTTAGCTGTTTTCTTATTTGTTTTAATTAGAAATGCTAGAAAAGAAGAGGTGTCTATAGAAGATGTAGATGATGCATTGGCTTCCATTGGTTATGGTAAAATTTTTACATGGCTATTAATAGGAGGTGTTGCTTTGTATTTTGGTTCTGAATTTTTAGTTGATGGGGCAAAAGATATAGCACAAAACATGGGAGTTAGTGAGGGTGTTATTTCTATAACAATGATTGCTATAGGTACAAGTGTACCAGAATTGGCTGCTTCTATAATAGCTGCAATGAAAGGGGAAAAAGCAATTTCTTTAGGAAATTTAATAGGATCTAATATTTTTAATATTGCATCTGTGTTAGGTTTAACTTCTTTAATAAAAGAAATACCTGTTACAGAAGCTCAAATACTATCTAGAGATATTTTCTGGATGCTAAGTTTTGCGGGTGTTTTATTACCGTTAGTATTTATACCTAAAAAGTTTGTTTTAAGTAAGTTTAAAGGAGTTTTTCTGTTTTTAGGTTATGTACTCTTTATTTATTTAGTTTTTAAAACTACAGCATAAAAAAAGGCTCGCAAATTGCGAGCCTTTTTTTTGTAATAATTTATTTTTAGCTAATATTAGCAGACTTTACAGTCTTTATAATTCTACCAGCAATTTTATACGGATCTCCGTTTGAAGCAGGTCTTCTGTCTTCTAACCATCCTTTCCAACCTTTTTCTACTGTAATAATTGGTATTCTTATAGAAGCTCCTCTATCAGATATTCCGTAAGAGAAATCGTTTATAGATGCAGTTTCATGATCACCAGTTAAACGTTGGTCGTTAAACTCACCATAAACAGCCATGTGTTCTTTTACAACAGGTCTAAAAGCTTCACAAATTTTTTCGTAAGTTTCTTGAGAACCACAAGTTCTTAAAACTTCATTAGAGAAGTTTGCATGCATACCAGAACCATTCCAATCCATATCTTTTCCTAATGGTTTTGGGTGATATTCTATGTAGTAACCATGTTGTTCTGTTAATCTATCTAATAAGTAACGAGAAATCCAAATTTCATCTCCAGCTTTTTTAGCACCTTTTGCAAATAATTGGTATTCCCATTGTCCAGAAGCAACCTCTTGGTTAATTCCTTCAAAGTTTAAACCAGCATCAATACATAAGTCGGCATGTTTTTCAACAATAAGTCTACCATGAGTATTTTTCCCTCCAACAGAACAGTAATACATTCCTTGTGGTGCAGGATAACCACCTATAGGAAATCCTAAAGGTAATTGAGTCTTAGTATCCATTATAAAATATTCTTGCTCAAAACCAAACCAGAAATCATTATCATCATCATCTATAGTTGCTCTTCCGTTAGAAACGTGAGGTGTACCATCAGCGTTTAAAACTTCAGTCATTACTAAATAACCATTAATTCTTGCAGGATCTGGATAGATTGCAACTGGTTTTAATAAACAATCAGAAGCACCTCCAGAAGCTTGTTTTGTAGATGAACCATCAAAAGACCAATTATCTAATTCTTCAATTGTTCCTTGAAAATTTTCATGCTCTTCTACTTTGGTTTTACTTCTCATGTTCTGAGTTGGATAATAACCGTCTAACCAAATGTATTCTAATTTAATTTTTGCCATAATAAATAATTGTGTGAATGATGTTAACGATACAAAAATGAAATTTTTTCGCTACATATCAAAAAAAATAGGGGTAAAATGTTTAATTTCGCATAAAAATAATTTTATCCCTAATTTTAATAGGGGGTATTTGTTTATAAATAAAAAAAATAAGTAAAAAAATAGCAATATGTCAATTATCAGATTCAATGCTTTAAAAGAAACATTACAAAGAAAACCTGTAAAAGTGAATCAAAGTGAAAAAAGATCTGCACTTTTTGGACAAAATGTTTTTAATAAATATGCTATGCAACAGTATCTTACTCGTGCAGCTTATGAAAGTGTAATGAATGCAATTGAGCATGGTACAAGAATAGATAGAAAAATTGCAGACCAAGTTGCAGTAAGTATGAAAGATTGGGCAATGTCTAAAGGCGCAACACATTATACACATTGGTTTCAGCCTTTAACAGGTGCAACAGCTGAAAAACATGATGCATTTTTTGAATCTATAAATGGTAGCTTAGCCATGGAGAAATTTGATGGAGAACAATTGGTACAACAAGAGCCAGATGCATCTAGTTTTCCAAGTGGCGGAATTAGAAATACCTTTGAAGCAAGAGGTTACACTGCTTGGGATCCCACATCACCAGCTTTTATTTATGAAAGAACACTATGTATACCAACAATTTTTGTTGCTTACACAGGTGAAGCTTTAGATAATAAAACACCTTTATTAAGAGCTTTACAAGCTATAGATATACATGCAACAGCGGTTTGTAAGTATTTTGATAAAAATATAAATAACGTAAACGCAACTTTAGGTTGGGAACAAGAATTTTTTTTAATTGATGATGCTTTGGTACTTTCTAGACCAGACATTCAATTAACAGGAAGAACTTTATTGGGGCATTCTTCGGCAAAAGGGCAGCAATTAGATGATCATTATTTTGGAATAATTCCTGCAAGAGCTATGAGTTTTATGCAAGAATTAGAAGAAGAATGTATGCTTTTAGGAATTCCTGTAAAAACTAGGCATAATGAAGTTGCTCCAAATCAGTTTGAAATTGCACCAATTTTTGAAGAAGCAAATTTAGCTGTAGATCATAATTCATTATTAATGGATGTGATGCAGAAGGTAGCTAAAAGACATAATTTTAGAGTATTGTTTCATGAAAAACCATTTGATGGTATTAATGGATCTGGAAAACATAACAATTGGTCATTATCATTAGATAACGGAACAAATTTATTAAGTCCAGGAAAAACACCAATGAAGAATTTACAATTCTTAACGTTTTTCATTAACACTATAAAAGCAGTTTATGAACATGAAGAGTTATTAAGAGCGTCTATAGTTTCTGCAAGTAACGATTATAGATTGGGTGCAAATGAAGCGCCTCCAGCAATTATCTCTGTTTTTATTGGTAGTCAACTTTCGGCTGTTTTAGATGAATTAGAAAATGTTACAAAAGGTAAATTATCTCCTCAAGAAAAAACAGATTTAAAACTAAATATTATTGGTAAAATACCAGAAATTCTACTAGATAATACAGATAGAAATAGAACTTCACCTTTTGCCTTTACAGGAAATAAGTTCGAGTTTAGAGCCGTTGGTTCTTCTGCTAATTGTGCAGGTCCTATGACGGTTTTAAATACTATTGTAGCAAAACAATTAAAAGAATTTAAGATAGAAGTAGATAAATTAATAGAGACTAAAAGTCTTAAAAAAGACGAAGCTGTTTTTAATGTACTTAGAGAATATATTAAAGAGTCTAAAAAAATTAGATTTGACGGAGATGGCTATGGTGAAGCTTGGGAAAAAGAAGCTAAAAAACGTGGATTAAGTAATAATAAGAATACTCCAGAAGCATTAAAAGTTATAATTTCTAAAGCAGTTATAGATTTATATGAAGAAATGGATGTAATGAGTAAAGTAGAAATAGAAGCTCGTTATGAAATAAAGTTAGAAGAGTACACTAAACGTTTACAAATAGAAAGTAGGGTTTTAGGAGATATTTCTAGAAATCATGTTGTACCAACTGCAATAATTTATCAAAATACATTATTAGAAAACACAAAAAACTTAAAAGAAATTTTTGGTGAAGAATATAAAAATATAGCCAAAGAACAAATAGAACTAATTATGATTATTTCTAATCATATAACAGAAATTAATGCTTTGGTAATTAAGATGGAAAACCAAAGGTCTACAGCAAATAAACAAGTAGGTTTAAAATCTGCAGAGCAATATTGTAATAAAGTAAAACCTTTTTTCGAACAAATTCGCTACCATTGCGATAAGTTAGAAACCATGGTAGATGATAATTTATGGCCACTAACAAAATATAGAGAATTGTTATTTACAAAATAATTTATCTTTTTTATTTAATAAAAAGATCTTTAAATACAATAAACTAAAGTTAATAAATATTACTTTTTAAACTAAAAAGTTTTTATTTTCGATATTAAAAACTCACAGATAATTAATTTGTGAGTTTTTTTTACTAAAAAAGTTAAATTTTAGAGCCTCAAAAGACGATTTTCACCACGTATTTATACCTTATTTGAATGTTTTAAACCACGTATTTATACCTCTTTTTTTAAAATATTTTCCAATAATAAATTTGCTTCTACACCTTGTTTTTATTGGCTTTATCTAATTATAAATATTTTTTTTATTTAGGTATTTAAATAATACGGTTTTTTTTATTAATAAAATCTGTGTTACATTTACATCGTTATATAACATTTGTTACTGCTCTGTAAAAAGAGTTGATGAAAATGTAATTGTATATTTTTATAGCTCCCTCCAATACATTTTACCCCGTTAATTATTTTTCCCCTTATTTTTTATTAAGCATAATTGTATTTTATAATTAAACATACGAGAATACTTTGTGCGCAATATTTTAACTAATATAACTTAAATTAATTATCATGAAAAAAATCATTTTAAGCGTTTTAGCGCTATCTATTGGAGCTGTAACTTTTGCTCAAACTGAAAACACAGGAGAAATTACTCAAACAGGAAATAACAACGCAGGTGTTGTTGCGCAAACAGGTAATAATAACAATGGAAGTATAACTTCTGTAGGAAATAATTTTAATAATACTGTAACTAAATATGGTGTTTGGAGAACTGCTGGTTCATCTGGTACAATGATGGCGCAAGGTGTTACACAAGTAGGTGATAATAATGCAGGTACTATTTCTCAAGCAGGATATTCTGGTGTAACTGCTGGTTCTGGTAGTGCAGGTATTGGTCAATTAGGAAACTCTAATATTGCTAATATTAGTCAAAGTGAACAATTAGTTCATGGTTGGAGTGGTTCTAATGCAGCATTTGTAGACCAAGTTGGTAATGAAAACGAAAGTTTACAAAATCAAACAGGTCGTGCAGGTGTAAGTTACTTTAGACAAGCAGGTAATAATAACTATGGAGAGTCTCAACAAGAGAGCCAATCTAGAGCTATTTTAGAACAAGAAGGTAATGGTAATTACTCTCTACAGACACAAGGAGTAGGGAATTTACAAAAATCTGACACATACCAGTTAGGTGATGATAATGTAGCGATAAGCAACCAAGAAGGTGGTATAAGAAATGAATCTTTAATTTTACAAAAAGGAAATTCGAATGGAGCTATAATAATGCAAAACGGAGCATCTAATTTAGGATCTATTTACCAAACAGGAAACAATAATTTAGCTGGTATTTCTTCAACGGGAACTAGCAATATTGGAGCTATTACTCAAACAGGTGCTGCTAATTTAGCTGTTGTTATTCAAAACTAATAATCTATTTTATAGAAATAGAACATTGTTTTAATAGAATGTTGAAAGGGAAGTTTTCTTCCCTTTCTTCTTCTTTTTAATTAGAAGTATCATGAAAAAATATGACAACACATTGTTTGTTTTATTAGTATTTATTAGTGTTTTTTCTGTAAAAACTAACGCACAACAAGTAAATAAAGACACTTTTGCAATTAATAAATATTTTCAATCTAATAAAGAAGCTGCTATATTATTAGAAAAAGGAGTAGATCTTTCGATTACACAAACTCAAAATAGTAAGTTTTTTTTGAATCAAGTTGGTTATAATAATCAAATTAATATTATTAGTAACGCTGGTAATAATCAAACTGTAATTCAATTAGGCAATAATAATGAGTACAAATTTGTAACTTATTATAATGATGCTGTTTCAAACCTAAACATTATTCAACAAGGAAACTCTAATTCTCTTCAGGTGTATGGAGAAAATTCTTTAATAAAAAATTTAAGCATTGTTCAAAAAACAAACTTCAAAACCGTGATTATTAGAAATAATTAATAGCATGAAAAATTTCTTAACCTGTAGTTTATTACTTTTTATGTTGTTTTTTTATTCTATGGCTTTTGCTCAATTGAATGAAACTGTAACTGGAAAAATTAATTTAATTGAAAAGGATAATATGTTAATTATTAGTGCTCAAATTAAAAATAACGAGTCTTTTTTTATTGAAGGTTTATCATACAATTTAGTAGCGTTAAAAAAAAGTAGTGCAGGAAACTACTCTACTAATAAACAAGCAGGAGAGTTTTCGTTATTATCTAATGAAAAAAAAAATCTTTCGGAAATTAGAATAAACTTAAATGAAGATGAAGAGGTTAAAACGTATCTTTTTATAAAGCAAAAAGAAATTTTAATTTCAAAAGATTCACTTTTAATACTTCCAAAGAATAAACAAGAAGCTAAGAGAAATGTTGTAAAAGAAAGTGATTTTGAAATAAGAGGAATTGTTGTGGAAGACGTTATTACCAAAGTTGGTAAAGATTTCTACGATTATTTCTATCAAAACTACTCAACATCTGGCACTCAGCATTCTTTCATAATCAATATTAAAGAAAAACCTTATTTCGGTAGAAGTAGTATTATAACTGTAGAAGTTAATGACAATCGTATTCATGAATTTATGAGTAAGCCAGATGAAGAATTTCTAAAATCTTCAGTTAAAATAAGTTTGCAAAAAATTAATCAATTTTCAATTCAACAAAAAATATTATTTAAAAATAACAAATATTAATACATCCCTTACTTATGACAAAATTTAAAATAATTATAATTACACTATTTATAGGTGTTCCTTCACTAATATTTTCGCAAAGTTTAGTTTATAAACCAATGAATCCTTTTTTTGGAGGAGATACTTTTAACTACCAACAAATGTTGGCAAGTGCTAATGCACAAAATACTTTTAAAGAAAGCACTGCGAGTACTCTAGATAAAAAATCTGATTTAGAGAATTTTAAAGAAAGTTTAAATAACCAATTATTAAACAGTTTGTCACGCGATTTGTTTACGCAAGAGTTTGGTGATAAAGGATTAACTGTTGGTACATATGTTTTTGGAACATTAGTAGTAGATATTACGCCAGCAACAGGTGGTTTGTCTATTAATATTTTAGATACTACTACTGGAGATCAAACTCAAATAACAATTCCTAATTAAACTAAAAAAAAATCTATGGGCAAGATTTACCCGCAAGTTTTGTTTTTACTTGTTATCTTATTGTTTACAAGTTGTGGTGCTTTTTTTAATCAACCTTATAAAACTAGTAAAGCTAGAATAGGAGAAAATACTTCAAGAAAAAGTATTTTAAAAAATATTTTACCGGTAGAAGAAATGGTTGTTGGTGTTTATAAGTTTAGAGACCAAACAGGTCAATATAAACTAGTAGAAAACGGGTCTACATTTAGTACGGCGGTTACGCAAGGTGGAACTTCTATTTTATTAAAATCACTAGCAGATTCTAAGTGGTTTAAGCCAATAGAGCGTGAGAATATTGGTAATTTATTAAATGAAAGACAAATTATAAGATCTACTAGACAAGAATACGCTGCAAATTCTGGAAATAAACAAGTTGCAGCTTTACCACCTTTATTGTTTGCTGGTGTTATTTTAGAAGGCGGAGTTGTTTCCTATGATTCAAATATTATTACAGGTGGTTCTGGTGCTAGATATTTTGGTGCAGGAGCATCAACAGAATATAGAGAGGATAGAATTACAGTTTACTTAAGGGCTGTATCAACTTTAAATGGTCAGATTTTAAAAAATGTTTACGTTTCTAAAACAATTTTATCACAAGGATTGTCTGCTAACTTATTTAGGTATGTTAGCTTAAAAAGGTTGTTAGAAGTAGAAACAGGTATCACTAAAAATGAACCTGGGCAATTAGCCGTAAAAGAAGCCATTGATAAAGCTGTAGAAAACTTAATTATTGAAGGTATTATTGATGGATTATGGATGCCACAAGGAGGAGAACCAGTTGCAGACATAATTAAAGAAAAGTATTTGAATGAAAAATCTGAAGCAGAATCAACAGTATTGTTGGGCAGAAAATTAGAAAGTAGAAGAGGTAAAGTTGCCTTTAGTGTTTCTGGAGGTACAGCAATTATAGATGGAGATTATCCCAACCCAAAAGCTAGTATAACAATGAATTCTAATATTAAACTTTTTTTTAAAAAGCCAAATTTTAATTTAAATATAGGAATGGGATATTTAAAATTAGAAAATGAAAAAGTTTTTAAACAAGAATTTATTTTATCTGATGTAAATTTAGAATACAACGTTTTACCATATGACAATTTTACTCCTTTTGTTTATGGTGGTTTAGGTGTAATTTCTTCTTTATCTAATATAAATGATATGTTTGGGAAATTTCAATATGGTCTTGGTTTAGAGTATTTACCTTCTAATAATATAGGTATAAAACTGTTTGGTGAACAAAGTTTAATGTTTTCAGATAATTTAGACGGAATTATTAACGGAAAAAGAGGAGATCATTTCTGGAAAGTTGGAGTTGGACTAAATTTTTACTTCGGAAAGCCAAAAGAAAGAGTAAAATCTTTAATTTTTGAATAACTAAAAAAGGAGATATGAAATATACATATAAAATATTAATGTTGCTTACCTTAAGTGTGTTTGTAAACTGTAGTGAAGAAACAATTAATGTAGTTGGTTTAGGAAACATAACAGGTAGGGTTGTTGAAGCTAGTAGTTTTATTCCAGTTGAAAATGCAAAAGTTACTTTAAGTCCTTCTAATAATACTGTTTTTTCTGATGTAGATGGCTATTTTAAAATAGAAGATGTAGAAACGGGAGATTATTCGGTAAGTGCTATAAAAGAAGGGTATTTAACAAATTTTCAGCCAGCAACAATAACAGCAGATCTTACAGTTAACGTAATTTTCGAAATGGAAGATGATACTTTTTTGAATAAAGCACCCTCAACTCCAGAATTGTTAATGCCAGAAGATGGTGTTGAAGAAGAAGAGCTTTCTGTAGAGTTAATTTGGTCATCAAAAGATCCAGAAGTAGATCAAATAACATATAGGTTAGAAATTAAGAATGCAAGTAATAACAATATTATTAAAATAGAAGAACTAAAAGATACTACGTATGTGGTTTCTAATTTAAAATATGGGACAAAATATTTTTGGCAAATAGCAGCAAATGACAGTATAAATCCTGAAGTTTTAAGTTCAGTAAACTCATTCAAAACAAAAATAAACCCTGAAAACAGGTATTTATTTGTTCAAAAATTTTCTAATGGAAATAATGGTATTTATTCGTCTAGTTATAATGATGAAACTAATACTTCTGAAAATATTGTAGAATTAACATCTAGTGATGTTAATAGTTGGAGACCTAGAACTAATAAAACTTCTAATTTAATTGCCTTTCTAAGAACCTTTAATAATGAAACTCATTTGTATACCATGCATAAAGATGGTTCTAATGTTTTTAAAGTAACGTCTACAGTACCTGTTGCAGGTTTTAATTTAAATGAAATAGATTTTTCTTGGTCTACCAATGGAGAGAAAATAATTTACCCAAGTTATAATAAACTATTTAGCATAAATAAAGATGGTAGTGGGCTTCAACAAATATATGAAACCTTAGATGGAAGTTTTATTACTGAATGTGATTGGAGTAATGATGGGACAATAATTGCTTTAAAAACAAATGATATTTCTGGTTATAAAGCATCTGTATATACCATAGATATGTCTGGTACAGTGTTAAGAACTGTTTTATCTGGTGTTAAAGGTGCAGTTGGTGGAATTAATATTTCTATAGATAATAAACTGCTGTTATATTCTTACGATGTTTCTGAATATGAAACTACAGATAATAGACAATTAGATACAAGAATTTTTGTTTACAATTTTGCAACTGGTATAGCAAAAGATTTATCAGTAGATAAAACGTCTGGTACTTTAGATTTAGATCCTAGGTTTTCGCCTAATGAATCTGAAATTATTTTTGTAAATACTTCTAACGACGGCTTATCGTTAAAATCTATTTATAAGGTAGATCTAGATTATACAGTTTCTGTAGATATTAGAAGTTTATTATTTTCAAATGCTACCATGCCAGATTGGGAATAATACCTAGTTTTAAATTTAAAAGCGAACGATAAAAAACGTTTGCTTTTTTTATGGATTTAAAGTTTAGAAAAACTAAATTTGCAGCAACAACAACACAACAAAATGAGTAAAGAAGTTTCTAAAAGATACGCACAAAGAGGTGTTTCTGCATCTAAAGAAGATGTACACAATGCAATTAAGAATATAGACAAAGGCTTGTTTCCTAAAGCATTTTGTAAAATTGTGCCAGACTATTTAACAAATGATGAAGATTATTGTTTAATAATGCACGCAGATGGCGCAGGAACAAAAAGTTCTTTAGCATATATGTATTGGAAAGAAACTGGAGATATTTCTGTTTGGAAAGGTATTGCACAAGATGCATTAATAATGAATATTGATGATCTTTTATGTGTTGGTGCAACAGATAACATTATGTTATCTTCCACCATTGGTAGAAATAAAAGTAAAATTCCTGGAGAAGTTTTATCGGCAATTATAAACGGTACAGAAGAATTAATTGAAGACTTAAAAGGTTTTGGTGTTACAATTCATTCAACTGGTGGCGAAACTGCAGATGTTGGCGATTTAGTTCGTACAATTATTGTAGATTCTACAGTAACAGCAAGAATGAAACGTACAGATGTTGTTGATAATGCAAATATAAAAGCAGGTGATGTAATTGTTGGTTTAGAGTCTTTTGGACAGTCAACTTATGAAACTGAATATAATGGAGGAATGGGATCTAATGGATTAACTTCTGCTAGACATGACGTTTTTCATAAATATTTAGCAGATAAATATCCAGAAAGTTTTGATGCAGCTGTTCCTGAAGATCTAGTATACTCTGGTAACACAAAACTAACAGATAAAGTAGAGAATTCTCCAATAGATGCAGGTAAATTAGTGTTGTCTCCTACTAGAACTTACGCACCAATTATTAAAGAAATTTTATCAAAATTTAATTCAGATAAAGTTCACGGAATGATACATTGTTCTGGTGGCGCACAAACAAAAATACTACATTTTGTAGATGAGTTACATATTGTAAAAGACAATATGTTTCCAATACCTCCATTATTTAAATTGATTCAAGAGCAGTCTAAAACAGACTGGAAAGAAATGTACCAAGTTTTTAATTGCGGCCATAGAATGGAAATTTATGTATCTCCTGAAATAGCAGAAGACATAATTTCTATTTCTAAATCATATAACGTAAACGCACAAATTGTTGGTAGAGTAGAAGCTTCAGAAACTAAAAAACTAACTATTACTAGTGAATTTGGTGTTTTTGAATATTAATTTAACTTAGTCTAGCGCTTAAAATAAAGGTCTTTTTTAAAGGCTTAGAATAATAAATAGTCCAATTTGTTTCTTAGAAATAAATTGGACTAATTTATTTTATCAAAAACAAAATCAATTTTAAAGTCTGTATTAGAAACTATTGCCTTTAACTGTTTGTTTTCTATATAATATTTTATTTTTTTTGGAAATTCATTTTCAGAATTTTCACAAGTAAAAGAACTATCTGTTTGCTTCGTAAATTTAAACAAAGTAGAGGTTTCATTAACGCCAGAAACTTCTAAAAATAAATTATCTTTTATTGTTGTAATTTTCATTTGTTCAAAAAAAGTAGTGTCTTTATTTTTTAGAGATAAACCAACACCAGTAAAATCTTTTTTCCAAGTTTCGTACGTTTTAATACTATCATTTTCGTTTACTCGAATCCATTTTCCAATTAGAAAACTAGGTAGTTTTGTTGAGGTATTTTGTGTTTTACAAGAGGTAATCAATAGAAAACTAGAAATAATTAAAAAAAGTTTCATAAGTTTTAGTTAGATTTCTTCAAATATACTCAAAACGAAACATTTAACTTTCCGATAAAAATTGTAAATTCGCAATCCAAGAAAAGAGTAGAAGATGTTAGATAAATTAAGAATTGTTAAGCAGCGTTACGATGAGGTTTCTGATTTGATTATTCAACCAGAAATTATCATGGATCAGAAGCGTTATGCGCAATTGATGAAAGAATATAAAGATTTAGGAGATGTTGTTAAAAAGGGAGATGAATATCAAACTTTAGTTAATAACATAGAGGAGGCAAAAGAAATTTTAGCAGATGGTTCTGACGCAGAGATGAACGAGATGGCTAAGATGGAAATTGACGAAGCCAATACTAGGATTCCTGAATTAGAAGAAGAAATAAAAATATTATTAATACCTAAAGATCCTGAAGATTCTAAAAACGCGGTTGTAGAATTACGTGCAGGAACTGGTGGAGATGAAGCTAGTATTTTTGCAGGAGATTTATTTAGAATGTATTCTAAATATTGTGAAAGCAAAGGATGGAAAGTTTCTACTGTAGATTATTCTGAAGGAACAAATGGTGGTTTTAAAGAAATTCAGTTTGAAGTTTCTGGTAATGATGTTTATGGTACTTTAAAGTTTGAAGCTGGTGTACACCGTGTACAGAGAGTTCCACAAACAGAAACTCAAGGTAGAGTTCATACATCTGCAGCAACTTGTATGGTTTTTCCAGAAGCGGAAGAATTTGATGTTGAAATAAACCCAAAAGAAGTAAGAATAGATTTCTTTTGTTCTTCAGGTCCAGGAGGTCAGTCTGTAAACACAACATATTCTGCTGTACGTTTAACGCATATACCAACTGGTTTAGTTGCGCAATGTCAAGATCAGAAATCTCAGCATAAGAATAAAGAAAAAGCTTTTAAAGTTTTACGTTCTAGATTATATGATATGGAGTTGGCTAAGAAAAATGCTGAAGATGCATTAAAGCGTGGTTCTATGGTTTCTTCTGGAGATAGAAGTGCTAAAATTAGAACTTATAATTATGCACAAGGTAGAGTTACAGATCATAGAATTGGTTTGTCTTTATATGATTTGCCTAATATTGTAAATGGTGATATTCAGAAAATTATAGATGAACTAATGTTAGCTGAAAACACAGAAAAATTAAAAAGTTTAAATGACGGAATCTAAAATTCGTTATTATAATTAAAAAAAGCCTCAGAACTATTCTGAGGCTTTTTTATTGCAGTTATTTTTTAAACGATATGAATCAACAAGTTTTTTAATTGATTCATACTTTTGATAAAGAAAAATTTTTAATTATGATAGCTACAAAATTAATAGGGTTAACATCTGCCTTAACAAAAAGTAAAAAGGCTAAAATAGGTTTACTTATTTTAGAGATTGCAGTTATAGCAATTGCTTATAAAAATAACAGTACAAACAAAAAGATACTTGAATCTAAGGAGGAAATTTAAATTAAAAAAGATAAAAAATAAAAGCGATTAAAGTTATAAATAAACTTTTAATCGCTTTTTTTGTTAAACAAATATTCATTAATAAATCTTAACTAATTATACAATATGGGGGGAAATAAGATTTATTAACACTACAAATATATAGCAGTTATAACTATCCCACAATCCCTGAAAACAGTATATTTTCACTAACCCCGAATTCAGGGTTTCTTATCCCTGAATTCAGGGATATTACTTAATTATTTACCAAATAAATGCAGCTCTGTAAACTCTTTATTTATAGTTATAGCTTGAGTTTTAGACCCGTTTCTGTTTTCTAAATCTATCTCTACATTATCTATTTGAATAGAGGTAATTTCGAAAGGTAAATTATGAAACACAATATTAAATTTATTGTATTCTGCACTAAAATCTCCGCGTTTGTGTTGTTGTAAGATTAATTCCTCTTTTTTACCAGTTACTTTAAATGTTCTTAAACTAAATCTTCCTTTTTTATAATCATACCCATCATGTGCATCATCGTAAAGTTTAGAAGATTCTTTTCCTTTTTTATAATAAACATCTAATGTTATTTCATCAAATTTCTTTTCACCTACATATTGTTGTACAGGATATTTAGGAATTACAGCACCTTCTTTAATAAATATTGGCATGCTATCTAAATCTGCTTCTACCCACATTTCTTTTCCTCCTTCTACTAATTCATCTGTCCAGAAATTATACCATTTTCCTCTAGGAATGTACATTCTTCTTCCTTTAGCATTTGGCTCTATAATAGGACAAACTAAAATTTGTTCTCCGTATACAAATTCATCACTTCTATAATGTGTAGAAGTATCTTCTTGATCATATAAAACAAGAGATTTTAAAATTGGTGTTCCTTCATTTATATAACTCCAAAAAGCGGTATATAAATAAGGTAATAATTGGTATCTAAGTTCTACAAATTTTCTTACAATATCTGTAACTTCATCACCAAAAACCCAAGGTTCTTGATCTCCATGATCTCCAGAAGAATGTACTCTACAAAATGCATGAAAAACTCCTAATTGAATCCATCTTGTAAATAATTCTCCTTGTGGTTGTTCTGCAAAACCACCAATATCACTTCCTGCAAAAGAAAAACCAGACATTGCCATTCTTTGTGCTTGGTTATTTGCTATTGCTAAATGTTCCCAAGTAGCTACGTTATCTCCCATCCAAGTAGAGGTGTAACGTTGTGCACCAGAATATGCAGATCTTGTAATTACAAAAGGTCTTTTTGGATACGCGTATTTCTTTAAACCATGGTATGTTGCACGAGCCATTTGTGTACCATAAATATTATGTGCTTTTCTATGAGAGCATGGGTTTCCATCATAATCATGACGAACGTCGTCTGGGAAAGATTTGTTAGGAACATCCATTACAGCAGGTTCATTCATATCATTCCAAACACCTTTTACTCCAATATCTTCAATTAATTCTTTAAATAAACCAGACCACCATTCTCTAACTTCTGGTTTTGTGTAATCTGGAAAATAACATTCTCCAGGCCAAACTTTACCTTTCATATAAGGACCATCTGCACGTTTACAAAAATAATCTTTATCTAATGCTTCTTTAAAAACATCATATTCTAAATCTATTTTAATTCCTGGATCTATAATAACTACAGTTTTAAAACCATCTTCTTCTAATT
>CAXBIR010000053.1:0-21768 GCA_963975825.1 uncultured Polaribacter sp. | reverse complement strand
TTTTCTTGTTTTGCTTTTTTACTGATAGCTTTCAAATCAAATAAAGTTCCGTTTGCCCAATGAATATTTCCAATAGTAACAACGGCAGTTTTTTCTGAAATTGAATTAAGTATTGCTTCGTTCCATTTTAAACCTCTGTTTTCTTTAGATTTTGGCATGGAAACTACATGTATTTTTGCATCAAATTTAGCCGCTAATTTTTCCCAAGAATAATAATTGCTGGGAAATTGTTCTTCTATAATAAGAATTTCATCACCTTTATTTAAAGTAATGTTATTGGCAACTGTTGCTATTCCGTAAGAAGCAGAAGGTATGTTGGCAATTCTGTTAAAGTTGTCTACTTCAATAAGTTTTGCAAATAATTTTTTCACCTCTTTTACAGGTTCAAAATAATTAGCTCCTGTAATTTTATAAGGTTTACTTTTTTCTAAAACACCATCTATTCCTGCTTGTTCTACAGATTTAAAAGAAGGCGATTGACTAGCTATATTTAAATAAGTAATTTCTTCTGGAATACTAAAAAGATGTTTTTGATTTGTAAGTTTCATGTGAAAAAAATAAAACACAAATTTCACAAATAATTAAATTTATGAAATTTGTGTTAGTTTTTATTTATTCAAAGTAAGAAAAAGTTTCTCCTCCTTTTATGTTTAATAATGTTTCATAAATCATTTTAATAACGTTTTCAACATCGTCTCTATGTACCATTTCTACAGTTGTGTGCATGTATCTTAATGGTAATGAAATTAAAGCAGAAGCCACGCCACCATTACTATATGCAAAAGCATCTGTGTCTGTACCTGTTGCTCTAGAAAGAGCAGAACGCTGAAAAGGAATCTTTTTAGCTTCTGCAGTTTCTGTAATTAAATCTCTTAATTTTTGTTGCACTGCAGGAGCATAAGCAATAACAGGACCTTTACCAATTTCTAAAAGACCTGCTTTTTTAGGCTCTATCATTGGCGTAGTTGTGTCATGTGTTACGTCTGTAACAATAGCAACATTGGGTTTTATGGTTTGTGTAATCATTTCTGCACCACGTAAACCAATTTCTTCTTGTACAGAGTTTGTAATGTACAGTCCAAAAGGTAATTCTTTTTTATTTTCTTTTAATAAACGAGCAACTTCGGCAATCATAAAACCACCCATTCTGTTGTCTAAAGCTCTACAAACAAACTTGTCTCCGTTTAAAATGTGAAATTCATCTGGGTATGTAATTACACAACCAACGTGTACACCTAAAGCTTCAACTTCTTCTTTTGTAGCACAACCTGTATCAATAAAAATATTGTCTGGTTTTGGAGCCTCTTCATTAGCTTTGTTTCTTGTATGTATTGCTGGCCAACCAAAAACACCTTTTACAATTCCGTTTTTAGTATGAATATTTACAATTTTACTTGGCGCAATTTGATGATCTGACCCACCATTTCTAATTACATAAATTAAACCGTTATCAGAAATATAATTAACATACCAAGAAATTTCATCTGCATGTCCTTCAATAACTACTTTGTATTTTGCATCTGGGTTTATAACACCTACAGCAGAACCATAAGTATCGGTAATAAATTCATCTACGTAAGGTTTTAAATAATTCATCCAAATTTTCTGACCTTCCCATTCGTAACCAGTTGGAGCAGCATTGTTTAAGTATTTTTCTAAAAATGTAAGAGAATCTTTATTTAAAATTGATTTTTTAGCCATTATTTATATATTTATAAAAATTGATTTTTTCTTGATAATTGTAAAAATAACACGATTTTTTATGATTAGCATTAAAAAAAGCACAAAAAAATGTAACAAAAGTGCTTACTTTTACACTTATAGGTTATGAAAATAAGAAACATGAAATATATTAAAAAAGCTTTTTTTTTAGTAGCACTAATTACTTTTACAAGTTGTAATATAACCACAAAAGGAAGTTCTACTTATGCAAATAATCCAGATTTTAAAATAGGTAAAAAGGGTTTTGAAAAGGAACTGAAAAAGACTTTAGATTTTGATGTGCTAACTATAGGAACTTCAATAACTACAAAAAATGGAATTTCTGAAAACGGTTTAACCTTAACTTTTAAAACTAAAGATTTAAGCAATATTTCTAATGATGTTTTTAAAAGATATGCTAAAATTATAAAGATTGAAACAGAAAAATATCTCTTAAAAAAAGATAAATATGATGTTGTTTTGATAAAGTTTAAAGAGGAAATTAAAGGAGAGATTTCAAAATCTACTTCAATAGAAATAAAAAAAGAATTAAAATAAAACCAACCAAATGAAATTAGTAATTAAAAATTTAACCAAAACTTATAAAAACGGTGTAAAAGCTATTGATGATTTAAGTATAGAAATTGGTACAGGAATGTTTGGTTTGTTAGGACCAAATGGTGCAGGTAAATCTTCTTTAATGAGAACAATTGCAACATTACAAAGTCCAGATTCTGGTTCAATTACTTTTGGCGATATTAATGTTCTAGAAGACAATATGTCTTTACGTAAAGTGTTGGGGTATTTGCCACAATCTTTTGGTGTGTATCCTAAAATGTCTGCAGAAGATTTGTTAGATTATTTTGCTACTTTAAAAGGAATTTCTAATAAAGCAGAAAGAAATGCTATTGTAAAAGAAGTTTTAGAAATTACTAATTTATATGAAGTAAGACGTAAATATGTTGCTGGCTATTCTGGTGGTATGAAACAACGTTTTGGTATTGCACAATTACTTTTAAATAACCCAAAATTAATTATTGTAGATGAACCAACTGCTGGTTTAGATCCTGCAGAAAGACACCGCTTTTTAAATGTTTTAAGAGAAGTTGGTACAAATATTACCATTATATTTTCTACACACATTGTAGAAGATGTTAAAGAGTTGTGTAATGAAATGGCAATTTTAAATGGTGGTAAAATTTTAAAACATGCAACACCACAAGAAGCTACAAAAGAATTAGAAAATACAATTTGGACAAAAATTATAGAGAAAGATACTTTAGAAGAACACATGAAATTGTATAATGTTTTGTCTAGAAATTTTAACCCAGACAATACATTAAATATTAGAGTGCATTCAGAAATAAAACCTTCAGAAGATTTTGTAGCAGCAACGCCACAGTTAGACGATGTGTATTTTATTGCTTTAAAACAAGATGAACCAGTTATTGCATCATAATTTCGATTTCTAAATTTAACAGTTCAACTTTTACATATCTATAATTTATGTTTTCAACTATATTCAAACAAGAATTAAAATACTGGTTTAATAGGCCAATATTTTATATTTACGCAACAATTTTTTTATTATTGGCTTTCTTTATTTCTGCAACTTCTGCAGGTATTTGGGATTCTATAACAGGTACTACAGGTTCTTCTAGAATTGTAAATTCTGCAATAAACGTAAACGGAACCTTTAATGCTTTTACTGTTTTTATTTTCTTTTTATTCCCTTCTATAATTGGGGTTTCTATTTATAGAGATTTTAAAAGTGAAATGCATTCTATTTTATTTTCTTATCCGTTTACAAAAGCAAATTATTTATTCGCAAAGTTTTTTAGCGGTATTGTAGTGGTTTCTGCTATCGTTTTGGCAATTGCTTTGGGTATGATTATCGGATTTCGTTTTCCAGGAACTAACCAAGAAATTGTAGGTTCTTTTAATATTTTAACTTATCTAAAAACGTATTTAGTTTTTATTTTACCTAATGTTTTGTTTTTTGGAGCTGTTGTTTTTGCAGTAGTTACTTTTTCTAGAAATATTGCTGCAGGTTTTATTACGGTAATTATTTTATTATTTTTTCAAGGAGCAATTGGTAGCATCTTTTCAGATCCAGAACAAAAGACATTGTTGTCTATTTTAGATCCTTTTGGTTTTTCTGCTTTAGATTACTACACACAATATTGGACAGTTTCCGAGCAAAATGAATTACAAATACCAATTAAAGATTTAATTATTTACAACAGATTGTTATGGTTGGCAATTTCATCTTTAATCTTTGGTCTAGTCTACAAGTATTTTAAATTTAGTCAGAATGCAATTGTAATTTCACTTAAAAAAATAAAATCAGAAAGAGTTACAAAAAAGAATTTCAGTGGAATTACAAAAATAAGTTTACCTAAAGTAACTCATAATTATTCTTTTGTTCAGAATTTAAAAACAATGTGGAATTTGTCTAACATAGATTTTAAATACATTGTAAAAAGTTTGCCATTTATTTGTATTCTTATTGTTGGCTTGTTAATGTTGGTTGGAACGCTATTTAGTTCTGGTGAAATTTTTGGAACAGATACATTGCCTGTAACTTGGCAAATGTTAGGAGGAGGTAACGTTTTTAGTATTTTAGTTTTAAACGTTTGTACTTTTTTATACGCAGGTATGTTGGTACAAAGAGCAAGAACAGCAAAAATAAATCATTTGGTAGATAGCACTCCAATACCAAATTGGACGTTGTTATTTTCTAAATTAATTGCATTGTTAAAAATGCAAGTTGTTTTATTGGCAGTAATTATGGTTTCTGGTATGCTATTTCAAGTATATAAAGGATATTACGATTTTGAAATTGGCCATTATTTAAAAGAATTATATGGTTTAAAATTCTTAAACTATGTTGTTTGGGCATTTTTAGCAATTTTTATTCAAACGTTGGTAAAAAATCAATATTTAGGCTTTTTTATATTATTGATTATTGCCATTGGAATGCCATTTTTATCTTTAATAGGTATAGAATTATCAATTTTTAAATACAATGAAGGACCTGGTTATAATTATTCAGATATGAATGGTTATGGTTCTGCTTTGTCTAGGTATTTATGGTATAAGTTATATTGGATTTTAGGAGGAACAATCCTTTTAATTTTAAGTATTTTAATGTGGGTAAGAGGTTTACCTAGTTCTTTTACAGAAAGAATTTATATAGCAAAACAACGTTTTACAACAGCTTATAAAGCTGGTTTTGTTATTGTTTTAATTGCTTTTTTAACTTTAGGAGTTACTATTTATTCTGAAACAAAATCTGATAATGAAAACTCTTCTTCTAAACAAGCAGAATTAAATGCGGTAAAATGGGAAAAAACTTATAAGAAATATGAAAACTATAAACAACCTAGAATTGTTGCTGTAAATGCTGATGTTCATATTTTTCCGAAGAAAAAAAGGTATGAAGCAAGTGCTTTATTTACCCTTGTAAATAAAACAAATACAGCAATAGATAGTATTTTCTTAAATCATAATTCATTAGAAAGTACGTTTAAGTTTAATAAACCTACCAATTTAGTTTTAGAAGACACTGTGTTTAATTTCGATATCTATCAATTAGATAAAAAGTTACAGCCAGGAGATTCATTACAATTAACAGTTGCTGTTAAAAGTGAAGAAAATTCTATGTTTCAGCGTAAATCTTCAATTATAGAAAACGGAACATTTATAAATAATTTTTCAATGTTTCCTTCTTTAGGGTATTCTACAGGTGGAGAATTAACTGACAATAAAACGCGTAAAAAACATAATTTACCGCCCAATAATTTACGTCCTCATCCTTCAGATTCTACAGCTTTAGGCAATACCTATATTTCTAAAGATTCTGATTGGATAGATTTTGAAGCAACAGTTTCTACTTCTGAAGATCAAATTGCAATTGCGCCTGGTTATTTACAAAAAGAGTGGGTAGAAGGAGGACGTAGGTATTTTCATTATAAAATGGATAGTAAAATTTTAAATTTTTACGCGTTTAATTCTGCTAGATATGAAGTTAAAAAAGAAATGTGGAATGGTATTAGTCTAGAAATTTATTATCATAAACCTCATGATTATAATTTAGATAGAATGATGAAGGGAATGAAAGCTTCTTTGGCTTATAATGCAAAGAATTTTAGTCCTTACCAGCATAAACAATTAAGAATTATAGAGTTTCCAAGAACAGCAGGTACTTTTGCCCAAGCTTTTGCAAATACAATTCCTTTTTCTGAAGGTTTTGGTTTTATTGCAGATGTAGATGAAGAAAATGAAGATGGTGTAGATTATCCTTTTGCGGTTACAGTTCATGAAGTTGCTCATCAATGGTGGGCACATCAAGTAATTGGTGCAGATGTTTTAGGAGCAACTATGTTGTCTGAAAGCATGTCTGAATATGTTTCATTAAAAGTATTAGAACATCAACATGGAAAACCAAAAATGCGCAAATTTTTAAAAGAAGCATTAGATGGTTATTTAATGCAAAGAACTTTTGAAACTAAAAGAGAAAAACCTTTAATGTACAATGATGGTCAGGGCTATATTCGTTACCAAAAAGGTTCTTTAGTAATGTATGCTTTAAGCGATTATATTGGTGAAGAAAAGTTAAACGGAGCTTTAAAAAAATATGTACAAAAAGTTCAGTTTCAAGAAGCACCTTACACAACTTCTATAGACATGGTTAATTATATTAGAGAAGTAACCCCAGACACTTTAAAATATGTAATTAAAGATATGTTTGAAACAATTACGTTGTACAAAAATAGAATTGTAGAAGTAAAATCTACGGAATTAGAAAATGGAAAATATCAAGTAGATATAGAGTTTGAAGTTTCCAAATATAGAAATGATGAAAAAGGAAAAAAGTTTTATGGAGAAAAAGTTGGCGATACTTTAAGTTATAAAACAGAAAAGATGAGTAAACCAATTTTATCTCTTCCTTTAGCAGATTACATAGATCTTGGTGTTTTTTCTGAAGAAGAAATAGATGGTAAAAAGAAAGAAAAGCAATTGTACTTTAGAAAGCACAAAATTACTAAAATTCATAATAAAATAACTTTAATCGTAGATGAAAAGCCTATTGAAGTTGGTATAGATCCTTACAACAAATTAATAGATACAAAGTCAGACGATAATAGAAGAAAAATCTAAAGTTAAAGACACAAAAAAAGCAACTACTAACGTAGTTGCTTTTTTAGATAGGGGTAAATGTCTTATATAAATTATACGTTTAATTGTTAGGGCAAAAAAAGCACAAATAAAATTATTTACCAGTTAGGGGTTAATTGTGAATTAATAGTTTTTTACTAAAGCACATTGCAATTATAGTAAAAATTTTGTTAAATAATAACATAAATGAAGAAAAAACTTATTTTTTTATATTTAATAGTTAGTCTGTATTCTTGTAAGCAAAATAAAAGTTTTGATTTACAGTTTGTTAACGAATATGTGCTTAAAGATTCTACATTAATAAATAATACTGTAATAGGTGGTCTTTCTGGTATAGACTATAATAATGGCTACTATTATTTTGTGGTAGATGATGCAACTAACCCTAGATTTTTAAAAGCAAAAATTAATATTAACAAAAATGTAATATCTAATATTAATTTTGAAGAGGTTGTTTTATTAAATGATACCACAACAAATTTTTACAGAGGTAATAATTTAGATTTAGAATCTATATTTATAGATGATGAAAACAAACAAGTTAATTTTTCTAGTGAAGGCTCTATTTCAAAAGGAATAAAACCAAGCATATTTACAACAGATTTAGAAGGTAATTTTATTTCAGAAATAGAATTGCCAAAAAATCTTCAAGATCTAGAAAATATAAAACATAATGGTGTTTTAGAAGGTTCTTCTAGAAGTATTAATAAAAAAGGTTTTTGGTCTATTATGGAAGCTCCATTAAAAAATGATGGAGAAGAACCAACTTTTACCAAAACACAATCTCCTGTTAGAATAACTTATTTTGATGCAAAAACTAAAAAAGCCACAAAACAATTTGCATATCAATTAGAACAAATAACAAAACCTGCAAAAAGCACAATTAATTTAAACGGAGTTACTGCAATTTTAGAATATGATACAAATAAATTCTTTATTGTAGAAAGAACTTACCAAAGTGGTTATGGTGCTTTTGGAAATATTGTTAGAATTTTTAATGCAGAAATTACAAATGAAACAACAGATGTTTTAGATTTAAAATCTCTAAAAGAATCTGAATACAAACCTTTAAAAAAACGTTTATTAGTTAATTTTGAAGATTTAAGAAATAAGTTAACAGAAGGGATTGTAGATAATATTGAAGGTATAACTCTTGGGCCAGTTTTAGAAAATGGTAATCAATCTTTAATATTAGTCTCAGATGATAATTTTCAGATTTATGGGAAACAGTTAAATCAGTTTATATTATTAGAAATAGTAAAAGAATAATTGCTATTTTTATCGTTTTTAATTCAATTTTAAAGAATGTTTCAAGGATTTAAAGAGTCTATTTTAAAGAAGAAGTTAGATAAGTCATTAACTAAGACACCTATTAGTAGAACTTCAACTTTAAAGAAAATACAATCTTTTGGTATTATTACTTCCGAAGAAATAGCTTCAAAAATAAATTTACAACAAGAAATAGAAACAATTTTAGGGGTTAAAAACTCTAAAATCTATAGCTTGCGTAAGTTTAATAAAGCAGATGAGATTTCCTATAAACATTTTACAGAAAAAGATATAAATTGGAGCGGACAATTTACGCAAACTAATTTTCAGAGTTTTTTAGAACAACCATTAGATTTATTAATTGGGTATTTCAATACCAATAATGTTCTTTTAGAAAGTGCTGTTTTACAATCTAAAGCCCAGTTTAAAGTTGGTTTTTCAGAGACAAACTCTAAGTTGTATGAGATAGAAATTTCAGAAAAGATAGAGAATGTAACAGCATTTACTTCAGAATTAAAAAAGTATCTTCAAATTATAAAAAAACTATAAAATTAAACTTTCCTTTTAAAGTTGTTTATTCTTGCTATTCAGAATTAATTTCTATTAAAAAATCAATCTTAATATTGTAATTTTGTTGTTCTAAAATAATTATAGAATGCAAAAGTTTATAGGAACAGGTGTTGCTTTAGTTACCCCTTTTAAAGAAGATTTAAGTGTAGATTTTGATGCACTTGTAAAGTTGGTTAATTTCAATATAGAAAACGGTACAAACTATTTAGTAATAAATGGTACTACTGCAGAAAGTGCAACTATAAGTAAAGAAGAAAAACTAGAAATTATAGATGTTATTGTAAAAGCAAATGCAGGTAGAGTTCCTTTAGTTTTAGGAATTGGAGGAAATAACACTTTAGAAGTTGTAAAAGATATACAAACTACAGATTTATCTAATATAGATGGTATTTTATCTGTTGCACCTTATTATAGTAAACCAACGCAAGAAGGTTTTTATCAGCATTTTAAAGCTTTGGCTGAAGCTACAGAAAAACCAATTATTTTATATAATGTTCCTGGTAGAACTGCAAAAAACATGGATGCTGCAACAACTATTCGTTTGGCAAATGATTTTAAAAACGTAGTAGGAGTAAAGGAAGCAGGTAATAATATGCAACAATATTTAGAGTTAATTAAAAATAAACCAGCAGATTTTTTAGTTATTTCTGGTGATGATGATTTAGCTTTAAGCATAACATTGGCAGGTGGTTCTGGCGTTATTTCTGTTATAGGACAAGCGTATCCAAAAGAGTTCTCTACATTAATTAATTGTGGTTTAGAAGGTAGAAATAAAGAAGGTTATGATATTCATTTTAAATTAATGGATATTGTAGATTATATTTTTGAAGAAAACAATCCTGCAGGAATAAAAACTGTATTGCAAGAATTAGGAATCTGTAAAAACGAAGTTCGTTTACCTTTAGTAAAAGCAACTGAAGAACTTCAGTTAAAAATCACTAATTTTGTAGCAAATTTTTAGATTTCATTAAAATTAATTCTAATACATAAGTTATGTTAAAACCAAAAATTCAAGACGCATTAAATAAGCAAGTTACTATAGAAGCACAATCATCTCAAGTATATTTATCTATGGCTTGTTGGGCAGAAACGCAAGGTTTTGAAGGTGTTGCAGAGTTTATGTATGCACATTCTGATGAAGAAAGAATGCACATGTTAAAAATGGTGAAGTTTATAAATGAACGTGGAGGACATGCTATAGTATCTGCTTTAGACGCGCCACCAGTTTCATTTGGTTCTTTTAAAGAAATGTTTCAAGAATTATTTAATCATGAAGTTGCAGTTTCTGAATCTATAAACGATTTGGTAGACATTTGTTTGCAAGAAAAAGACTACGCTACACACAACTTTTTACAATGGTATGTTTCTGAACAAATAGAAGAAGAAGCATTGGCAAGAAATATTTTAGATAAAATTAATTTAATAGGAGATGATAAAGGTGGTTTTTATCTTTTTGATAATGACATTAAATCTTTAGTAGCAGCGCCAGAAGCGCCACTTTAAGATTAACAAACTTTTAGTATCTTAAATGTCTTTTTATTAGTTTTTTTATAGATTATTGTGGTGCACAATTAACTGTGTTAAAAAACGTTTTATTAATCCATAATTAATCACTAATTTTGCCCGATGCAAAAAATTAAAAATTTAGCGTATTTATTGGTACTTAGTTTGCTACTTGTTTCATGTGGTGAATACCAAAAAGTATTAAATAAAGGTACATCTGAAGAGCAGTATAAAATGGCTGTTAAAATGTACGAAAGCCAGAAATATAGTAAAGCTTTACGTTTATTCGAAAAAATACAGCCTTCTTACAGAGGAAAGCCACAAATGGAGCGTATTCAGTTTATGACTGCACAATCTAATTTTAACGAGAAAAACTATAGTACAGCTGGTTATTATTTTGATCGTTTTACGAAAAACTATCCTAAAAGTTCTAAAAAAGAAGAAGCAGCATTTTTATCTGCATATAGTTATAAATTAGCTTCACCACGTTTTAGTATAGATCCAACGGATACAAATAAAGCTTTAGAATCTTTTCAAAGTTTTATAAATACGTATCCAGATTCTGATAAAATAGAAGAAGCAAACAAATATTATTCTGAGCTAAGATTAAAATTAGAGAAGAAATATTTTGAAATAGCTAAAACATATTATAGAACTGCAGATTATGATTTAAGAAATTATAAAGCAGCAATACAAGCATTTGACAATTTATTAGAAGATTTCTTAGGTACTAAATACAAAGAAGAGGCTTTATATTACAGATTAAAAGCAGCACATGATTTTGTTTTAAAAAGTACAGATAGAAGAAAATCTGAGAGAATTGTTGTTGCAGTAGAAGCTTATGAAAAATTAAAGAAGAGTTTTCCAGAATCTCAATTTATGGAAGATTCTAACTTAATGTTAGCAACTTTACAAACAGAAAAAACAAGGATAGATGCTTTAATTGCAAAGCAAAAAGAATCTGAAAATTTACAAAAGAAATAATTATTAGAGATGGATTATAAAGATACAAAAGCACCGTTAAGTACTATTACTTATAATAAAAATGAAATTGAAGCTCAAACAGAGAATATCTATGAGGCAATTTCTATTATTGCAAAAAGAGCTAATCAAATTAATTCTGATTTAAAAAGAGAATTAGTAGATAAATTAGATGAGTTTGCAACTTATAACGATTCTTTAGAAGAAGTTTTTGAAAATAAAGAACAAATAGAAGTTTCTAAATTTTACGAAAGATTACCAAAACCTACTGCAATGGCTGTTGAAGAATGGTTAAAAGGTAAGGTATACCACAGAACTCCAGAAACAGAGTAATGTCTGTCTTAAAAGATAAGAAGGTTCTTTTAGGAATTACTGCTGGTATTGCAGCATATAAAACGGCTAGTTTAGTTCGTTTATTTATAAAATTAGGCGCAGAGGTCAAAGTTATTATGACTCCTGCGTCTAAAGATTTTATAACACCTCTTACACTTTCTACACTTTCTAAAAACCCAGTTCATTCAACCTTTTATTCTAAAGAAGATGAAAATGAATTGTGGAATAATCATGTAGATTTAGGTCTTTGGGCAGACTATATGCTTATAGCACCTGCAACTGCAAATACATTGTCTAAAATGACAAATGGAACTTGCGATAATTTGTTGTTAGCAACATATTTATCATCAAAATGTCCTGTGTATTTTGCTCCTGCAATGGATTTGGATATGTATATTCATCCATCTACAAAAGAGAGTTTAGATAAATTACAAAGTTTTGGTAATATTCTTATTCCAGCAACTTCTGGCGAATTAGCAAGTGGTTTAGTTGGTGAAGGAAGAATGGCAGAGCCAGAAGATATTGTATCATTTATAGAAAATGATATTTTATCTAATTTACCTTTAAAAGGTAAGAAATTACTTTTAACAGCTGGCCCAACTTATGAAGCTATAGATCCTGTTCGTTTTATAGGAAATCATTCTTCTGGTAAAATGGGGTTTGCAATTGCAAATGCAGCTGCAAATTTAGGTGCTGAAGTGTATTTAATATCAGGCCCAAGTCATCAAAAAATTAGTCATTCTTTAGTACATCGAATAGATGTTGTTTCTGCAGAAGAAATGTACAATGCAGCACATACATATTTTAAAGACGTAGATATTGCAATACTATCTGCAGCTGTTGCAGACTATAAACCAAAAAATATAGCAACTCAGAAAATAAAGAAGACAGATGCTTCGTTAGATATTCTGTTAACACCAACAAAAGATATTTTAGCATCTCTAGGTGAAATTAAAAAAGATCAGTTTTTAGTAGGTTTTGCTTTAGAAACTAACAATGAGTTAGAAAATGCTAAAGGAAAATTGAAAAGGAAAAATTTAGACGCTATTGTTTTAAATTCTTTACAAGACAAAGGAGCTGGTTTTGCAACAGACACTAATAAAGTTACTATTATAGATAAAGATTTAAAAGAAAAGTCTTTTGAATTAAAGTCTAAAGTAGCAGTTGCAGTAGATATTATGAACGAAATAGTATTAAGAATACAGAAATAAGATTTTTATAAGCAAGATTTTCAATCTACAAAAAGCCTTGTTTTCTGCATTAAAAAAATCTAAATTTGAATATGCATAAAATAACATCACTTTTTATTCTATTATTCTCTGTTCTTAGTTTAAATGCTCAAGAATTAAATTGTTTGGTAACTGTAAATTCAGACCAAATAGCAGGTTCTAACAAACAAGTTTTTACAACCTTACAAAAGGCTTTAAACGAGTATATTAATCAAACTAAATGGACAAATAGAGTTGTAAAACTAGAAGAACGTGTTAATTGTGCCATGACAGTTATTATTACTTCTAGAGATAATAATAATTTTACAGCAACATTACAAGTACAATCTACAAGACCTATTTATAATTCTAGCTATTCTTCACCAGTTTTAAATTTAAAAGACAACGAATTTAATTTTAAATATAATGAGTTTGATCCTTTAATTTATAACAAGAATTCTTTTGATAGCAATTTGGTTTCTACCATTGTTTTTTATGCTAATATAATTTTAGGTGTAGATGCAGATACGTTTTCTAAATTTGGTGGAGAAGCAGAATTAAAAGAAGCTCAAAATGTAATGCTACAAGCACAACAAAGCGGACTTGCTTCTTGGCAAAATGTTGTTGGTAAACAAAACAGATATTTATTAATAGATAATTTAATGTCTCCTAAACTAAAAGTTTTTAGAAATTTACTTTATAATTATCATAGAAACGGATTTGATAATTTAGTAGGTGCAAAATCTTCTGCCCAACAAAGTATAGAAGATAGTGTAATTGCCTTAGAAAGTATTTATAATAAAACAGTTGGTAATTACTTAATTAGATTATTTTTTGATGCTAAGGCAGATGAAATTGTAAACCTATATTCAGAAGATACTAGAACAAGAAACAAACAACGTTTAATACAAACTGTAAGAAAATTATCTACTAATAATAACTCTAAATGGAGAAAGCTAGATTAATAACTTATTCTCTAATCTAAAATACAACTAGTTTCTACTTCTAAAATTATAGCTAGTTTTAATACAACTTCTATCTTAAGACTAGTTTTACCATTTTCTAATTTATGGTAAGCAACTTGTCCTATACCTAATTTATCACCAACGTATTCTTGTGAATATTCTTTCTGATTTCTTAAATTTCTAATTTTTGTTATAATTTCTTTTACCTTTTTACGAACATCTTTTTCTAAATACATAGTTACTATAATTAAGAGATTTCAATTTTACTTTAAAATTAAAGTTTTTAGAAGATAATTACAATCCCTGAAAACAGTATATTTTAGTTATCCCTGAATTCAGTAGATTTAATACTAATTTCAGTTACTCTAAAAAGTAATAACTCTTTATCCGTAAGACATTCAATTAACTTTTTCTAAGTTTTTTTTGATTTTTGAATTAATGCAATTAATATTAGTAGCTAAAATTAAAGCGTGTATAAATACTAGAATTAATGTGTTTAAATAAAAAATACTCCCAAAATTCAGTGATACTAAAAAGTAATAATTTATAACTATTTGTGTATTTACAAATTGCATTTTCTTTTTTAAGTTTACTAAATCATTGCAATGATGGTCATAATGTTGTGTGTGACATAAAATAAAACTCAACAATTTTTTCAAATTATCTTTTTTTTTTTAAATGATAATTTAAAGGTCAACAACTAACCACTCAAGACCTTAATGGAGTATTTAATATTTTATATTATGAAAAAAGTAATTTTCCTTTTTGTTTTAGCTTTTGGGCTAATGAGTTTTACTTCTAACAGTGAAGCTGAAAAGAATTTAAATGCAGAAAATCTTACTAAAATTGAAGTTGTTGAATCAAGTTCAACTTTTGATTACTACCGAAGAGTTTGTACTTATAGAAACGGTGTTCGTATATCTTGTACACCTTGGGAACTAGTTATAGAATTAGATGAAGTAGTAATTATTGCAAATTAATAAACAATCATTACTATTGCCTGTGTAAATTTTTTCTTAATTTACACAGGCATTTTAATTTTCATTAAAATAAATTTATAAAATGATAAAAAGAAACCTAGCTTTTATAATGTGTTCATTCATAATTTCCTCTTTATTTTCTCAGAAAAAAGAATTTTGTGGAAAAATAGAATATAAGTTTACTACAAATTTCTCTTATAAATATGTAGAAAATTATGAGCTTACCTTTAATAATAAAGAATCTTTTTGTGAAGAGATAGATATAAAGAAAGTAGGAAATAATAAAAGTGACGAACAAAAAGAAGAGGGTTTACAACAAAATTTTATATCTGGTAGAAAAAATACAACCAGTAAATATTTTTACAACAATAGAAGAGATTTTTATTTTAGAGACAATTATTTAGACGAAATTTTATTGGTGAAAGAAAAGCCTTTAAATGCCGTTTGGAAATTACATGCAGAAACTAAAAAAATGTCTAACTTTCTGTGTAAAAAAGCAACTATTTATTTTAGAGGAAGAAATTATACTGCTTGGTATGCACCAAAAATACCTGTGCCTTTTGGTCCTTGGAAGTTAAGAGGTTTACCAGGTGTAATTTTAGAACTTTATGATGCAGACAGGATTTTTCATGTAGTGGCCAAAAGAGTACAATTAGGTAGTAATAATTGTAGTATTAACATTGATAAAAAAGGATTAGAGAAAGCAATGCCTATAAGCTCTTATTTACTTAGGCAAGAAGAATTAATAGATATAATGTTTGCAGAGTTATCTGCAAAAAGACCAAAGGGAACAAAACCTTTAGTTAGAGATAAAGATTGTAATGATTGTAAAGAAGAAATAGAGAAATTTAATGAAGGGAAATAAATTTTTAATTATTCTACTTTTTTGCTGTTCTATCCATTCTCAGACCATTATAAAAGGTGCTGTTAAAGATGTGCAAAATAATGCCATACCTTATGCAAATATTGCTCTAAAAGATAGTTTAAACGCTATAATTTCTTACACTTATTCTTTAGAAGACGGTAAGTATTCTTTTACTATTTCTAATAAAGGTAATTTTAATTTGTCTTTTTCTTCTATGGGATATAAGGAAAAAACGATTCCTATAATTATTAAAAACGACACAAAAGAATTAATAAAAAATATTTTATTAGATGAAGATTCTTTTGAACTAGATGAAATAATTGTACAATCTGAAAAAGCAATCAAAGTAAAAAAAGATACAGTAGAAGTTAAAGTAAATAGATTTTTATCTCAAAACGATGTTACTGTTGAAGATTTATTAAAAAAAATACCAGGAGTTTCTGTAGATAGTGAAGGTGTTATTAAAATTGGTAATCAAGAAATTGAAAAGCTTATGGTAGATGGTGATGATTTTTTTGATAAAGGATATAAAATTTTATCAAAGAATATGCCACCAGATCAATTAGAGAAAATTCAAATTTTACAAAAATATTCTAATAATAAGCTTTTAAAAGGTATTGAAGAAAGCGATAAAGTAGCTTTAAACTTAGTCTTAAAAGACAATGCAAAAAGACAATGGTTTGGTAATATTTCTATTGGAAATAATTTTACAACAGAAAATAGATATCATCTGAAATCTTATTTGATGAATTTTGGTAAAAAAAATAAATACATCTTACTTTCAAACTTTAATAATACAGGTTATGATGCAACAGGAGATATTCGTCACCTTATAAAACCTATTCGATTTAATGAACCTGCAAGCATAGGAGATGATCAACAGATAAATAATTTAATAAACTTATCTGGTCGTGTTCCAAATTTTAAAAAATCTAGAGTAAATTTTAATAATGCTGAATTAATTTCATTGAACGCTATTTTTAATCCTACAAAAAAACTAAAAATTAAAACACTTGGTTTTTTTAATTCAGATGAAAGAGATTTTTTTAAGAATATTATAAATGAAGTAAATGTAAACGATGCTAATTTTATTAACACAGAAAATTCTAAATATTTAAACAAGAAAGAAATAGCTTTTGGTAAACTAGATTTAATTTATAGTATTTCTAAAACAAAAGTATTAGAAGCTACTACAAAATACAATTCTGGTAATTTTAATGATTCTTCTAACTTAGTTTTTAATGGTAATTCTACTTTAGAAAGTTTAGAGCATAAAAATAGTTTAATAGACCAGAAACTTACTTTTACCAATAAGTATAAAGATAAAAATGTATTTCTATTAACAGGTCGTTTTATAAAAGAAGAATCTCCTCAAAATTACAAAATCAATCAATTTTATTATGAAGATTTATTTCCAGCATCAGAAGATGTAAATAATGTAACACAAACCATTAAAAATAAAATGCAGTTTGTTGGTTTTAATGCACATTTATTAAACCGAAAAGAAAATGACGATTTATTAGAATTACAAATTGGTAATGAATATAGAAAAGACAACTTGTTATCTGAGTTTAATCTATTGGAAGATAATACTGTTTTTAGAACTCCTTTAGGTTACCAAAATGAAACCAGTTACAGCGTTAATAATTTATATTTTAAAACTAAATATTTACTGAACTTAAATAAGTTTGATGTTTTTACCATGTTAGACTTTCACCAATTGTCTAATAATTTAAATATTAATAATTTTTCTACGAAGCAAAATCCTTTTTTTATAAACCCAAGTATTGGTTTTAATTGGGAAATTAATAGCAGTAATAAAATAAATACTTCTTACTCTTATAACACAACAAACGCTAAAGTTTTAGATGTTTTTAGCGATTTTATTTTAACTGGTTTTCGTTCCTTTTCTAGAGGTACTGGTAGTTTTAATCAGTTAAACGCATCTAACCTTACTTTTAATTACGAATTAGGAAATTGGAGCGATAGATTTTTTGCAAACACTTCTATTGTTTTTAATAAAAATTACGATTTCTTTTCTAGCAATACAGAAATAAACCAAAATTTTGCACAGTCTAAAAAAATATTAATTAAAGACAGAGCGTTTTTACAGATTAATACAAGCTTAAATTACTATTTTAAAAGTATAACATCTAACTTAACAGTAGATGTAGGTTTTGTACAAAGCGAATTTAAAAACATTATAAATAATTTAAACCTAAGAACTATTTCTTTTAAAAGTTATAATTATGGTTTTGATTTAAGTTCTGGTTTTAGAGGAATTTTTAATTATGATTTTGGTACAAAATGGAAGGCAAATAAGATAGAAACAACAATTTCAAATTCATTTACAGACAACGTTAGTTACTTAAACTTATCTTTTATATTTAATAAAAACCTAGATTTTCAATTAGAAACAGAAAGATATTATTTTGGGAATTTAGAAAAAGATAACACATATTATTTTTTAGATTTTAGCGCAAGACAAACCATTATTAAAAATAAACTAACGCTAAGTCTTAGCGGAAAAAATTTATTTAATACAGAGAAATTTAAAAACTTTTCTATTAGTGATATTGGTTCTTCTACAACCGAATACAGATTGGTACCAAGATTTGTATTATTAAAAATGGAATACAGGTTTTAATGCTTGTTATAGTGCCTAATAAATAATTTCTATTTTTTACTTTTAAGATTAAATTTCATCATTTAATTCTTAATAATTTTCACTAATTTTATCTTCTAAAAAATAGAAAATTTGTTATCACAATTATCCATAAATAATTACGCGTTAATCAATCATTTAAGTATCGATTTTTCTTCGGGTTTATCTATAATTACTGGTGAAACTGGTGCAGGTAAATCTATTTTACTAGGTGCTTTGGGCTTAGTTTTAGGTAACAGAGCAGATTTATCTTCATTAAAAGATACGTCTACCAAATGTATTGTAGAAGCCAAAGTTGCTATTTCTAATTATAATTTACAAGATTTTTTTAACTCTGTAGATTTAGATTATGAAGCAGAAACAATTATTAGAAGAGAAATTCTTCCTTCTGGTAAATCTAGAGCTTTTGTAAACGATACTCCTGTAACTTTATCTGTTTTAAATGAATTAAGAGTAAAATTGATTGATGTGCACTCGCAACATCAAACAATGCAACTGTCTGATAATAATTTTCAGTTTGCAATTTTAGATGCATTAGCAAAAAACACACCTAGAATAGATTCTTATAAAAGAGGTTTTACGCAATTAAATAAATTAAGAAAAGATCTTTTACAATTAGAAGCAAAACAAAAAGAATCAAACCAGCAATACGACTATAATTTACACTTGTTTAAAGAGTTAGAAGAAGCTAAAATAAAAGTTGATGAACAAGAATTGTTAGAAGAAAAGTTAGAAAAACTTAACAATATAGAAGACATAAAAGATAATTTATCTGAAGCATTAGAATTAACTGTTAATGAAGAAATTGGTGTTCAGAATTTATTAAATACTTTAGAAAACAGGCTAACAAAAATTGCATCGTTTTCTAAAGAATATCAAGAATTGTCAGAAAGAATTACTTCTGTAAAAATAGAAATAGACGATATTGTTTCAGAATTAGAAGACGCAAATGAAAATGTAGACTTTAATCCTAATGAAGCAGAAGAAATTAACGACAGACTTCAGCTTTTATACAATTTACAGAAAAAACACTCCGTAAGTTCTAACAAAGAATTATTAACGGTTTTCGAAGAAATATCAGACAAAGTAGTTGCTGTAGAATCTGCAGACGAGTTTATAAATAAGAAACAAAAAGAAATAGATTTAGTTTCAGAAAAATTAGACAAAGTTGCCAGTTTAATTACAAAAGCAAGAGTTGCTTCAATACCTAAATTAAATAAACAATTAGAAGTTTTATTAGCAGATTTAGGTATGGAAAACGCACGATTTTCAATAAAAATAAAACCAACTAAAAGTTATTTTGCAAACGGAAAAGATGAGTTAGAATTCTTATTCTCTGCAAATAAAGGCGGTAACTTTGGCGAACTTAAAAAAGTAGCTTCTGGTGGAGAGTTGTCTAGAATTATGTTGTCTGTAAAAACAATTTTATCAGAAAACACACAATTACCAACCATTATTTTCGATGAAATAGATACTGGTGTTTCTGGTGAAGTTTCCAATAAAATAGCCGCTATTATGCAACAAATGAGTAAGAATATGCAAGTAATTGCCATTACACATTTACCACAAATTGCAGCAAAAGGTAGCAACCATTACAAAGTCTATAAAGACGAAGTAAAAGGTGTTACAACTACCAATTTAAAACAATTATCTACAGAAGAACGCATTGTAGAAATTGCAGAAATGTTAAGCGGAAAAGACATTTCAGATTCTGCATTAATACATGCAAAAGAACTTCTAAATTAAAATTGAAAGCTTTTTTACAAAAAGCTAGAAAAAATATACCAGTATGTACAATTTATTAAAAGGAAAAAAAGGAATTATTTTTGGAGCCTTAAATGAACATTCTATTGCTTGGAAAGTTGCAGAAAGAGCACATGAAGAAGGCGCAGAATTTGTGTTAACAAATGCACCAGTTGCCTTGAGAATGGGAGAATTAAACGCTTTGGCAGAAAGAACAGGTTCACAAATTATTCCTGCAGATGCAACTTCAATAGAAGATTTAGAAAATTTAGTAGAAAAATCTATGGAAATTTTAGGCGGAAAAATAGACTTTGTTTTACACTCTATTGGTATGTCTATAAATGTTAGAAAAGGCAAACATTACACAGATCCTAAATATGATTTTACCACAAAAGGTTGGGACGTTTCTGCGGTTTCTTTTCATAAAACCATGAATGTTTTATACAACAAAAATGCCATGAACCAATGGGGAAGCATTGTTGCCTTAACCTACATGGCTGCACAAAGAGTATTTCCAGATTATAATGATATGGCAGACAATAAAGCCTATTTAGAATCTATTGCACGCAGTTTTGGATACTTTTTTGGAAGAGATCATAAAGTTAGAGTAAACACCATTTCTCAATCTCCAACGCCAACTACAGCAGGTAGTGGTGTAAAAGGTTTTAATGGTTTTATAAAATACGCAGACGAAATGTCTCCTTTAGGAAACGCAACTGCGCTAGAATGTGCAGATTATACCATTTCTTTGTTTTCAGACTTAACAAAAAAGGTAACGCTACAAAACTTATTTCATGATGGCGGATTCTCTAACATGGGAATAAGCGATAAAGTAATGCAGAAATTCGAGTAATTTTTTTAGAAGCTATTTCCTGCTTTCGCTACTCGCTTTTTTCGTACCTCAAAAGAGCTTAAACAAACCGCTCAATCAGGGCTAAACCTGTTTGCAAGCTTTATAGAAAATTAAAAAACAAAGAGCATTTATAAAAGTTGAAAGTTTTTAGAAATAAGAACTTTCAACTTTTATATTTTTTCTACATTTACAAAACCACATATTTCAAAATCATTTGAAGCTAAATTTTTCTATCATAGTTCCTGTTTATAATCGTCCAAAAGAAATAGACGAATTATTAGAAAGTCTTACCAAACAAGATTTCTCTAATAATTTTGAAGTTTTAATAATAGAAGATGGTTCTACAGAAAAAAGCGAACAAATTGTAGAAAAATATACCAATCGGTTAGATTTAAAATATTTTTTTAAAGAAAATAGCGGAGCAGGAGCAAGCCGAAATTTCGGAATGCAAAAAGCTTCCGGAAACTATTTTATTATTTTAGATTCAGATGTAATTGTGCCCAAAAACTATTTAAAAGAAGTTAAAATAGCTTTAGAAAAAAACTTTACAGATGCATTTGGTGGGCCAGATGCTGCACATGCTAGTTTTACCAACTTACAAAAAGCCATTAATTATTCTATGACGTCTGTTTTAACAACTGGCGGAATTAGAGGTAAGAAAAAAGGCGTTGGAAAATTTCAACCCAGAAGTTTTAATCTTGGTTTGTCTAAAAAAGCATTTGAAAAAACACAAGGTTTTTCTAAAATGAAAAATGGAGAAGACATCGATTTAACGTTTAGACTTTGGGAAAACAATTTTGAAACACAATTAGTAGAAAAAGCCTTTGTGTATCATAAACGTAGAAGCACAATTAAACAGTTTTTTAAACAAACCTATGGTTTTGGTACTGCTAGACCAATTTTAAATAAAAAGTATCCTGAAACTGCTAAAATAACCTATTGGTTTCCTAG